>CBFHNG010000029.1:0-24233 GCA_965657165.1 Flavobacteriaceae bacterium | reverse complement strand
TTGTATTGATCTTTGATAAAAGGACTGCAAAATTAGGAATTTTTTTTGTAAGATAGGTCGCTAAAAGGTTTTTTGTGTACTGTTCGCTCTCATAATGGCCAATATCCATCAATAAAATCTGGTTTTCTGCAGCAAAAAAATCATGATATTTCAGATCAGAAGTTACAAAAGCATCTGCTCCAGCAGCTTTTGCTGCAGCGATCGCAAAACTCCCAGACCCACCCAAAACAGCTACCTTTTGGATGTTTTTATTTCGTAGCTTTGAATGCCTAATGACGCCACACTTCATTTCTTCTTTCACGTGTTCCAAAAAGGTATTCTCCTCCATTGGAGTTTCTAAAGTGCCTATCATTCCCATTCCAATGTGTTGATTTTTGTTTTCCAAGGTCGAGATCTCATAGGCAACTTCTTCATAGGGGTGTGTTTGAAATAGATTGTTTAGAATATTAGATTCCAAATGTTTGGCAAAAACAATATCTAATTTTATTTCTTCTAACTGCTTGAATTCGTGTGGTTTTCCAATGACTGGGTTGGAGAATTCATTGCCTTTAAACGTCCCAATACCTTCACTACTAAAACTACAATTTTTGTAATTTCCAAGAGCACCGCCACCAGCTTCAAAAAGCGCTTTTTGAACAGCTTCTGCTTCTGGTTTTGGAACAAAAGTAGTTAGTTTTTTGATGGTTCCAGATTGTGGCATCAAAATGGATTTATTTTTTAATCCTAATCTGTTGCAGAGTTCTGCATTGACACCATTATAAGCATTATCCAAAGCGGTATGTATAGCAAAAATAGCAATGTCATTTTTGATGGCTTTTTGTACCACACGCTCTACATAAGAATTGCCTGTAATGGATTTTAACCCTTTAAAAATGATAGGATGAAAACTAATAATCAAATTACAGTCTTCTGCGATGGCTTCGTCTACAACTTCTGGAAGCGTATCCAAAGTGATTAATACACCTGTAACTTTAGTACTTTTATCGCCAACCAAAAGACCAACATTATCAAATTCTTCGGCATAGGCCAAGGGTGCAAGTTCTTCGAGCTGATTGATGATGTCTTGAACTATCATAAGATTTTGTTTAACATCAAAGATAAAATAATTACTTTCGTTGTGATGAAGCTTTTAAGAAAAATATTATTTCCATTTAATCCTCTGTATTATAGTGTTGTTTTTCTTCGCAATAAATGTTTTGATTTTGGAATTTTTAAATCAAAATCATATAAAACTCCCATTATTTGTGTAGGAAATCTTTCTGTGGGTGGAACTGGAAAAACTCCCATGATTGAAACCCTGATTCAATGGCTTCAAAAGGATTATAATGTAGCGGTTTTAAGTCGTGGTTATGGCCGACAATCTAAAGGATTTATAGTGGCCAATAACACTTCTACAGCAAAAATTTTGGGAGATGAGCCTTATCAAATTGCACAAAAATTTCCAAATGTTACTGTTGCTGTTGATGCTAATCGTCAGCGAGGAATAGATCACCTTTTACTCCTCGATGCACCTCCAGATGTTATTTTACTTGATGATGCTTTTCAGCACAGAAAAGTAAAACCAGGACTATCAATTTTATTGACAGCTTATGATAATTTATTTTGTGATGATAGTGTTTTGCCCTCTGGAAATCTTCGTGAACCACGATTTGGAGCACAACGTGCACAGGTGGTTATAGTTACGAAATCTCCAAAGGATTTAAATTCAATTGAAAAAGAAAATATTGCGGAACGATTAGCGCTTCATCCAAATCAAAAACTCTTTTTTAGCTCTATTGTATACTCCAATGAAATCGTATCAAAAACAGATTCAATTCTTTTGGATGAATTAAAAACCAAAAATTTTACATTGATTACAGGAATTGCTAATGCCATGCCTTTGGTCAATTTTTTAAAACATAAAAATCTTAATTTTGAACATCTTGAATTTGATGATCATCATGAGTTTTCAAAAAAAGAATTAAAAGAAATCAGCTCAAAATCTTTTGTACTCACTACAGAAAAAGATTTTTCAAGACTCCAAAAATTACAACATAAAGCGCTGTATTATTTACCTATCACAACAGAAGTTCATGCTGTGAGTGCATTAGAAAAAAGAGTAAAGGAGTTTATTAAAAATTCTTGATTAGTTGAGTGTTCTAATCAAGTCAATGATTCTAGAAGAATAACCAGTCTCGTTGTCGTACCAGCCAATAATTTTGACCATTTTTCCCAACACAGAAGTCATTTGTGCATCAAAAATACAGGAGTGAGGATTGCCTATCACATCGATTGACACAATAGGGTCTGTTGTGTATTCCAAAATTCCTTTGAAATTTGTTTGAGCTGCTTTTTCAAAAGCGTTGTTTATTTCTTCAACCGTCGTCTCTTTTTTAACATTAAAAGTAATGTCTGTAAGGGATCCATTAATGACAGGGACACGAATACCACATCCGCCGATGGTATGCGCAAGTTCAGGAAAAATTTTAGTTAGGGCTTTTGCAGCACCTGTTGTGGTTGGTACAATGGATTGGCCAGCTGCACGTGCACGTCTTAAATCTTTATGGGGCTGGTCGTGCAAACTTTGATCTGTGGTGTACGAATGTACCGTAGTAATATACGCCTGATCTATGCCGCACAAATCATTAATAATGGCCAGCATTGGCGCAGCATTATTGGTTGTACAAGAGGCATTTGAAAGGATATGATCATCTTTAGTAATCGTGTGTTCGTTGACGCCTAGTACAATAGTTTTGATATCGGTTTCCGTTGGTGGAACACTCAAAATTACTTTTTTAGCACCGTTCTTTATGTGGTACTCTAAATCTGTTTTTGTTTTGAATTTTCCTGTGGCTTCTATAACAACATCAACCTTATGTTTTGTCCAGTCAATTGATTTTGGATGATTTTTATTTGAAAGCGCAAAGGTTAAATTATTGATGATAATATGTTCTTCGTTTTCTGAAACCCTTGCAGTGAGTTTTCCGTGAATACTATCATATTTGAGCAAATGTGCTAATGTTTTGGCATCTGCCAAATCATTAATAGCGACGACTTGAATGTCGTTATGCTCAAGAAGTAAACGAAAGACACGTCTTCCGATACGTCCAAATCCGTTGATTCCAACCCGAATCATTTAATTAATATGTTTTTGTGCTTTGTATGAAGACCTTACAAGCGCACTACTTTCTACATGACGGAATCCTAAATCCAACCCAATTTCTTCATATTCCTTGAATTGATCTGGAGTGATAAATTCTTTTACAGGAAGATGTTTTTTGCTAGGTTGAAGGTATTGACCAATTGTTACAACATCAACATTTACTTTTTTCAAGTCGTGTAGCGTTTCTATCACTTCTTCACGAGTTTCCCCAAGTCCAAGCATAATGCCTGTTTTTGTGCGGCGTTGCCCTTGATTTTTCAAATAATTTAGGACTTCTAAACTTTGGTCATATTTGGCTTGTATGCGTACCGCTCTAGTCAGTCGACGAACAGTTTCCATATTGTGTGAAACGACTTCTGGCGCAACATCAATAATACGGTCTATATGCTTTTCAATCCCCTGAAAATCAGGGATTAAGGTTTCTAATGTTGTATTTGGGTTCATTCGGCGAACCGCCTTTACAGTTTCTGCCCACATAATGCTTCCCATGTCTTTTAAGTCATCGCGATCTACACTGGTAAGTACAGCATGTTTGATGCCCATAATTTTGATTGAGCGCGCTACTTTTTCAGGTTCATCCCAATCTACAGATTCGGGACGCCCTGTTTTTACCCCACAAAATCCACACGATCGTGTACAAATGTTTCCAAGAATCATAAAGGTTGCCGTACCTTCACCCCAACATTCTCCCATATTTGGACAACTACCAGAGGTACAAATCGTATTGAGTTTATATTTATCAACAAGTCCTCGAAGTTCGGTGTATTTTTTACCAGTAGGTAATTTTACACGTAGCCATTTTGGTTTTGCTTGACGTTCTTGTGGTTTTGTAAGTGTGTCTGTGGACATGCTTTTAATTTGAACAGCAAAGATACAAAGTATTCCATAAAAAAAATCACAAAATACTAAGATACCATATGTTAAATCCAATTAGAAATAGAATTCCAAGAATACTCAATATATGCATTACTTTTGAGGGTTTCCAAGGCTTTGGTGTGTGTTTACTACATATAAGAAGATAATTCATGATGGCATAAAATGGTGCTGTAAGAAATGATAATATGGTGGCAATTTTTATTAAAGTCCCCATTTCTGACAAAAAGAAGAAGAAAATGAAAATTGTTCCAACAATAAGTAAAATCAACCAGGAGGTATAGCCATTTTTAAGAGGTTTTTCTAAGATCAATTCCATAGTTTTATTCATGGCTCTTGGCGAAGCGTCTAGAGTGGTTAGAGTCGTACTAAACATGGTTGTAAGTGCTGCAAGTCCTATAATAATATAGCTCCAATCCCCTAAGTTTTGAGTATACATTTGGATGAGTTGAATAGAAAATTCACTACCATTGTTACTGAATGTTTTTCCTGTTCCAAACATTACAAGTCCGCCAAGCATTAAAAAACAAATTCCCAAAACAATAGTGCCCAAATAACCAATATTAAAATCCATTAACGCAGCTTTTGGGCTAAATACTTTTAGTTCTTTTTTCTTTTGAATGGCCCAAAGCGAGTGCCAAATCGAAACATCAAGTGGTGCTGGCATCCACCCCATAAATGCAATAAGAAAAATGATTTCAGTATTAGTTTTTGGAAGTATTTGAGTCCAATCTACACTAGCTCCAGAATTGTAAAATGCAGTAACAACAGCAAAAAGTGTAGAGACACTCAAGATGATAATTATTATTTTCATCATTTTATCCAACAATGCATATTTACCAACCATAAGGAGTACAAAGCATATAGATAAAATAATGATGGTCCAAATTTCCATACTAATATGAGCACCAAAAAGCGATGAGGCGATCCCTGCTGTAACAATGGTGACGGCAGTTTGGATGGTAAACATGGTAGCAAACGTTAGTATAGCATAAACTTTAAGTACATTTTTTCCTAATTTTTTGTAGCCATCCAGAAGGCTCTCACCTGTTGCTGTTGCATATCGAGGGCCAAATTGAAAAAAAGGATATTTGATGAGGTTGATTAAAAGCAATGCCCATAGCAGTCCAAATCCAAAATTAGCACCAGCCTTTGTTGATTGTACCAAATGAGATACGCCAATGGCAGCACCAGCAAACAAAAGTCCAGGGCCTAGTTTTTGTAAGAACTTTATCATTTTTTGGAACGAATAATACAGGCCAAAAGTTTTCTAGCTCGAAGCAGTTTTACTTTGACATTATTGATAGGTATACCAATCGTGTTTGCTATTTCTTGGTAAGTTTGCTCTTGAAAATAGCGCAAATGAATAATCTCTTGATGATGTGGTTTTAGCTTCTTAATGTCTTTTAGAAGTTCTGCCAAGTTTTGTTCTGTTATGAGTTTATCTTCAGCAGATGGGGCATCGTCTGGAATCCAATACACACGATTTTCATCTTCTTCAGTCGTTTGATTTGTAAGGCTATTTTTTTGTTTTCTTAGACTGTCTAAATGTGTATTTTTTGCAATAGTAATCAACCAAGTTTTAAATTTGAATTTAGAATCAAAAGAATTGATCTTATCAAAAGCTTTAAAAAAAGTTTCAATGGTAATGTCTTCTGCATCATTTTCGTTTTGGGTACGTATGAGCATAAATCCAAACACATCATTCCAAAAGGTTTCCAATAAAAAATTGAAGGCCATTTGGTTGTTTTCTTTGGCTTTTATGATGGCTTCACTCAGTTCCAATACATTCGTTTTGAATTTAAACTCGATATAAATATAAGAAATTGTGTAACAAGCTGAAAAACTTCAAATAATGGTAATGCGATGATGAGTTTTAAATCTTGTAATTTTTTTGCAATCATACCAAAACTAATATATTGAATCAAATAGCGTCCAACAATTATTGATATGATAAGCATTTTTAGTTCTGCTGGGCTAAATAGCAACAATAAGGGCGCTAAAAGATAAAACGTAAAATGACCTAAAAACAATATAAGATTAGCGATTTGTGCAGATGGCTTACAATGTCTTAGCTTCATATCATTTTTTACTTGTTCTTTGAACCATTCTTTAAATTTTATTTTTTGTACGGGAGTAACAAAGCTATCTTTATGCAAACAAAAAGTGGTGTTCGATTTTTTAGCAACTTCATTTGCAAACAATGTGGTTTCACCAATTGGAATTTCCATATGTTGTACAAAACCATTGGAACTAAAAAACAGTTCTTTAGAGTAACTCACATTTGCAGATGTTCCAATGTAGTACAATCCTATTTTACCTAAAGTATAGTTTTTTATGATGCGTAAGAAATCAAAAAACCGATAAAAAAAATTGTAATTGGTATATTTTACATATCCAATCACCATTGATTTTTTCTTAGATGCTGCGGCCAAATGTTGAAGCCATGAGGAGGATTGAGGCTCAAAATTGATAGAGCTTAGCACTAAATGTTCGTGAGTCGCTGCTTTAATTCCAAGAGTAAGCGCATATTTTTTGCTCGCCCAAAAGGCTTCATTGTTTTTAACATCAATTATTTTTAAAGAGGGGTTTTTCTTTTGAAAATCTTCCATTACCTCTAAAGTTTCATCTGTTGATGCATGATTGATCAAGACAATTTCAAAATTTTTATGTTTTTGTTTTAAAAAAATGGGCAGTTGTTTTTTTAAAAGTTTTGCTTGATTTTTCGTGTATAAAATAAGAGAGAGCTGAGAATTTGATGGTTCTGGAGCGTTGGAAACATCTTTGAAATTCAATACAGCAGCACAGAAGAATATAATTTCAATAAAAACTACTGCTATAAAAACATAGAGTAAAACGGTTAAAAACATTTTTTGGGGTTATTATTTTTCGTTGTTGTCGCAATCCCCAAATTGATCGGGGGTTTTTCCACAAAAGCCACAGGCTTCACCTTCTGTATTTAACATTGGGTTTTGACTGGCGCAAGTTCCACTAAATTCACCATCTTTTTTGGCCCATATTTTTAGTGAAATTCCCGCAATCCCAAGTCCCAACAATGCAAGGGTTATCAAAAGTAGTTTCATATTATAAGAATGATTTATGCAAAGATACAACTAAAAAAAAATAAAAAAACAGGCTAAAAAATGTGACTTTTTTAAAAAATATGTGTCATACACTATAGGAAACAATAAATTATATTTATCATGAGAAAACTTTTTGCAGAATTTTTTGGAACATTTTGGCTTGTATTTGGAGGTTGTGGAAGTGCTGTTTTTGCCGCTGCATACCCAGAGTTAGGTATTGGATTTCTAGGGGTTGCACTTGCCTTTGGACTTACTGTTTTGACGATGGCTTACGCTGTTGGGCATATTTCAGGTGCACATTTTAATCCTGCCGTCTCTTTTGGACTTTGGGCAGCAGGTCGATTTGAAGGTAAAAATTTATTAGGCTATATAATAGCACAACTTATAGGTGCTATTGTAGCTGCTGGAACTTTGTTTTTGATCCTTAGTGGAAAACCAGGTTTTGAAACGGTTGGTGGATTTGCTTCCAATGGCTATGGAGCTCTATCGCCAAGTGGATTCTCTATGACTTCTGTTTTAATTGCTGAGTTTGTTTTAACAGCATTTTTTCTGTTTATCATTTTAGGAAGTACAAGTAAAGATGCGCCTAGTAAATTTGCACCTATTGCTATTGGTTTGGGACTTACATTGATTCATTTGATTAGTATCCCTATTTCAAATACTTCGGTAAACCCTGCACGTTCAACAAGTCAAGCACTTTTTGCTGGTGGCGATTACCCTGCACAACTTTGGTTGTTTTGGTTGGCTCCAATAGCCGGGGCAATAGTAGCCGGACTGATTTGTAAAGCCAGTAAAAAGTGTTGTGATTGAGAGTAAATTTTTACAAAACATTCACTTCTGCTTCCAAAGAAATACCAAAGATGGTATCAATAGCTTTTTGAATAGTTTGTGAGAGATTTAGAATATCTTTGCCTTTGGCTCCGCCATAGTTGACAAGGACTAGAGCTTGATTTTTGTGAACACCATAGTTTCCAAAATTTTTGCCCTTAAATCCTGCTGTTTCAATGAGCCAACCCGCTGGAATTTTTATTTCTTGTTCTGAAACAGGGTAGTGTGGTATATTTGGAAATTGTGATTGTAATTCCTTAAATTTTGATACCGATACTACAGGATTCTTAAAAAAACTCCCACTGTTTCCAAGACGTTTTGGATCAGGAAGTTTGGATTGACGTATTGCAATTACAGCTTTTGAAACATCTATAATTGTTGGATTTTTTACATTCATTTTTTTTAACTCATCACTAATAGCACCGTAGCTCGTTTTGAGCTTGTGCTTTGTATGAGTGAGTTCAAACGTCACAGATACAATGATATATTGCCCTTTGACCTCAGACTTAAAAATAGAATTTCTATAATCAAATTTACAGTCTGCTTTCGAAAAAGTTTCAATCTCTAGCGTATGTAAATTGAGTGCTTCGCACTCAACAAAAGTATCTTTAAGTTCCACGCCGTAGGCACCAATATTTTGAATGGGTGCAGTCCCAACATTTCCTGGAATTAGCGATAGATTTTCTAATCCACCAAAATTTTGTTGTAAAGACCAAAGCACAAAATCGTGCCAATTTTCACCCGCTTCAACTTTTACTCTAGTAGTTTTTTTACTTTTTGCACCTATTTCTATACCCTTTAGATCCAAATGAACCACAAGACCTTCGATGTCTTTGGTTAAGAGCATATTGCTACCACCGCCAATGACTAAAAGATTTTTTGAATTTGTTTTTAAAACAGCAGTTAAATCTTCTAGGGTTTTTACAGAAACAAAAAATTCTGCCTTAACGTCTATGTCAAAGGTATTATAAGGTTTTAGTGAAACGTGTTGTTGAATCATCCTAGTTTTTTAAATGCTTCAAGTCCTTTTTTGAGAATATTAACAGAGGCAATTAAATCTTCTTTTTTAAGTACATAAGCAATTCGTACTTGATTTTTTCCTAAGCCTTTTGTGGCATAAAATCCTGCTGCTGGTGCAATCATTATGGTTGCATTGTTAACTCTAAATTTTTCTAGGAGCCATTGCGCAAAAGTATCGGCGTTTGGTATGGGGAGTTCTACAATACAATAGAATGCGCCTTTTGGTGTTGCAACTTTTACACCTTCAATTTGTTGAAGTTCTTGAACTAAAATATTTCTACGTTCTACATATTCTTCAATAACATTTTCAAAATACGAATTTGGAGTGTCTAGAGCTGCTTCGCTTGCAATTTGTGCATATGTAGGAGGAGAGAGTCGAGCTTGAGCAAATTTTAGAGCGGTATCCCGAACACTTTTATTTTTTGTTACCATACACCCAATTCGCGCACCACACATGCTATATCGTTTCGATACAGAATCTATCATTATTGCATGATCTTCCAAGCCCTCGATGGCCATAATAGAGTGGTGTTTGTGACCATCGTATGTAAATTCTCTATATACTTCATCAGCGATTAAAAACAAATCATGTTTTTGAACTAATTTTGTAAGTTGTAAAATTTCTTCTTCACTGTATAAATAGCCCGTTGGATTTCCAGGATTACATATAAGAATTGCTTTTGTTTTTGGTGTAATAAGTGCTTCAAAAGTTTCAATAGCTGGAAGTGCAAAATTTGAATCAATTTGAGAAACAACAGGAATAACATTAACACCTTGTGCAGCAGAAAATCCATTATAATTGGCATAAAATGGTTCTGGAATAATGATTTCGTCATCGGGATCCATAATACTACCAAAAGTAAAAAGTAATGCTTCGCTACCGCCTGTGGTTACGATGATATCATCAGCGTTTACTTTAATGTGATGTTTTTTGTAGTAGTGTGCCAATTTCTGTCTGTAAGTTTCAGAGCCTTCTGATCGACTGTACGCCAAAACATTAAGGTTGTTGTTTTTGACAGCTTCTAATGCCACTTTTGGTGTTACAATATCAGGTTGTCCAATATTTAAATGATATACATGTGCGCCTTCCGACTTAGCTAATTCGGCATATGGAACCAGCTTCCGGATCGGTGAGGCAGGCATACTAAGACCTTTATTTGAGATTTTTGGCATATCAATTTCTATTGAAGTTTAATGTACAAATTTATTTAAAGTTCAGGGAAAATAAAATCTAATCAAATTTAATAATACAATTTTATAACTATGATATCATTTATACAAAAAAAAGCATCTTAGAAAAAGATGCTTTTTAATGCTGACATAAGTCAATGTTTTATTGTTCAACAACACTTTTTTTAGTGGATTTCATCACACTAGATGTCTTGTTTGGGTCAATTACAGTCCCTTTAATTTTAAGCGCAACAGTAGGCGTATCTGCATTTGAGGTAACGGTAATTGTTTTGCGTATAGGATTCACTCTGTTGGTGTCGTATTTAACTTGAATTTCACCAGATTCTCCTGGTAAAATTGGACCTTCAGGTTTTTTTGGAACTGTGCAGCCACAGCTTGATTTTACTTTAGATACTATTAAGGGGGCATCTCCAGTATTTGTAAACTTAAAAACTCTAACGCCATCAGCGCCTTTTTCTATTGTTCCATAGTCAATAACTTTGGATTCAAATTCAATTTTTGCCGTTTTTTCTTGTGCATAGGTTTGCAAAGCAAAAACGCTAAGTAGTAGTAATGTGCATAGTTTTTTCATGGTAGTGAAATTTTAGTTGAATTGTAAATTTAAAGACTTTTTTGTAAAATCAAAAATTGTACTCTTATAATTCTAGTTTATTTAATTTTAAAGAACCCAAAATATGAGTACTTTTGTAGACTTTAAGACAAAAATCGTTCCAAAAATATGAGTATCCCATCAAAATATGATGCACAACAGGTAGAGCAGAAGTGGTATGACTATTGGATGAAACACCAATATTTTCATTCAAAACCAGATGACAGAACGCCGTATACCATAGTTATTCCACCACCAAATGTGACTGGAGTACTGCATATGGGCCATATGTTAAATAATACCATTCAGGATGTTTTGATTAGACGAGCACGTCTTATGGGTAAAAATGCCTGCTGGGTGCCTGGTACAGATCATGCCTCTATTGCAACTGAAGCTAAAGTTGTCGCAAAACTTAAAGAACAAGGTATTGATAAAAATGATTTGTCTAGAGAAGAATTTATGAGTCACGCTTGGGACTGGACCAATGAATTTGGTGGTGTGATTCTAAACCAATTAAAAAAACTTGGGTGTTCATGTGACTGGGATCGTACGAAATTTACGTTAGACGATGATATGAGCGAATCAGTGATCTCTGTATTCGTAGATTTATTTAATAAAGGACTCATATACAGAGGATACCGCATGGTAAATTGGGATCCAAAAGCACAAACAACCCTTTCTGATGAAGAAGTTATTTATGAAGAGCGTCAAGGGAATCTTTATTACATTGCATACGCCATTGAAGGTAGCGATGAAAGACTCACTATTGCCACCACACGACCAGAAACCATTTTGGGTGATTCAGCAATATGTATCAATCCAAACGATGAACGTTTTTCTCATTTAAAAGGTAAAAAAGCAATTGTTCCTTTGTGTAGTAGAGTCATTCCAATTATCGAGGATGAATATGTTGATATGGAGTTTGGAACAGGCTGTTTAAAAGTTACCCCTGCACACGACGAAAATGATAAGGTTTTGGGAGACAAACACCAATTGGAGGTTATTGATATTTTTAATGCAGATGCAACACTAAATAGCTATGGCTTACATTATGAAGGCAAAGATCGTTTTGTAGTTCGTAAAGAAATTTCAAAAGAACTAGAAGCCAAAGGATTTTTGATAAAAACAGAACAACACCTGCATAAAGTAGGCACTTCGGAGCGTACAAAAGTTGTTATAGAACCACGCCTATCGGACCAATGGTTTTTAAAAATGGAAGACTTGGCAAAACCTGCTTTGGATGCTGTTTTGAACATTGAAACTGTAAAACTATTTCCAAAAAAATTCAATAACACCTATCGCCATTGGATGGAAAATATTCGCGATTGGAATATTTCTAGACAATTATTTTGGGGACAACAAATTCCAGCTTATTATTTTGGGGATGGTAAAGATGATTTTGTAGTTGCCAAAACAAAAGAGGAAGCGCTCAAATTAGCTCAAAATAAATCACAAAATTCTGCCATTCAGCTTGATGATTTAAAACAAGATTCAGATGTTTTGGACACATGGTTTTCGTCTTGGTTATGGCCAATTTCTGTTTTTGACGGTATTAGAAATCCTGAAAATGAGGAAATTAATTATTATTATCCAACAAATGATTTGGTTACAGGACCAGATATTTTATTCTTTTGGGTAGCAAGAATGATTGTTGCTGGATTTGAGTTTAAAGATGAAAAACCTTTTGAAAATGTTTATTTAACAGGTTTGGTGCGCGACAAACAACGCCGAAAAATGAGTAAATCTTTAGGTAATTCACCAGATGCATTAAAATTAATAGAACAATTTGGAGCCGACGGTGTTCGCGTTGGACTTTTATTGAGTTCTGCTGCAGGAAACGATCTGTTGTTTGACGAAGCACTTTGTCAGCAAGGAAAAGGATTTGGAAATAAAATTTGGAACGCATTTCGTCTTATTCAAGGTTGGGAGGTTGCTGATATTGAGCAACCCAAATATGCAGAAATAGCTTTAGATTGGTATGCCTCAAAGTTTCAAAAAGTACTTACCGAGATTGAAGATCACTTCAAAAAATATCGCTTGAGCGATGCATTGATGTCAATATACAAATTGATTTGGGATGATTTTTGTTCCTGGTTATTAGAAATGATTAAACCCGCATATGGTGAAGCAATTGATCGAAAAACATATCATCAGGTTGTGGATATTTTGGAACAAAATTTAAAAATTCTACACCCTTTTATGCCATTCTTAACCGAAGAAATTTGGCATTATCTAAAGGAACGTACTCCAGAGCAAGCGCTCATTGTTTCGAGCTGGCCAAGTTCACAACCAATAAATACTTCACTATTAGAAGAATTTGAATTTGCCTCAGAGGTGATTTCAGGGATAAGAAATTTGCGAAAACAAAAACAAATTCCTTTTAAAACTGCTGTAGACCTTCATGTGATTAATAATAGTAACAATTCTAAGAACTTTGATGATTTAATTTCAAAACTTGGTAATATTTCTACAATTAATTATACGGATTCAGGTGTTGATAAAGCATTTTCATTTCGTGTAAAATCCAATGAGTATTTTATGGTTGCAGATATTGCTATTGATTTAGAGGCTGAGGTTTCAAAACTTGAAGAGGAATTGGAATACACAAAGGGATTTTTGAATTCGGTGCGAAAAAAACTTTCAAACGAACGTTTTGTTTCCAATGCTCCAGAACAAGTTGTCGCAAGCGAAAAGAAAAAAGAGGCCGATGCTTTAGCTAAAATTGAAACTATTGAGGCGAGTCTAAAAAATCTGAAATAAGTTTATTTTCTGTAAATTAAATAGTCTTTAGCCAATTCTATATAACGTTTTTTGGCTTCATTTTGAGTGATATCCTCTACCTGAAAAAGCGCATTTGTTTTAAAAGCATTGATAATGGCTTTACTGCTTTTTGGACGTGAATAGTCGTTGGTTGCCTTTTTGTAAAACGCATACAATTTCAAAAGTGTATCTGCAGGAAATGGTTCTTCATGGTTGTTGATGCTTTCAACAGCAGCTTGAAATTCTTTATCTATATCGTCGTCATTTATCATCTTAAAGTTCTGCAATGATACTCTCACCGCCTTTTACTTTTTGGTTTAGCTCTACTTTAAGTTTGGTATCCAAAGGTAAAAATAAATCTACTCTCGAACCAAATTTTATAAATCCTGCATCACTACCTTGAACGACATTTTGGTCTTTTTGAGCATAATTAACAATTCTTCGTGCCAAGGCACCGGCAATTTGTCTGTAGAGTATTTTTCCAAACAATTTGTTCTCCACAACTACCGTTGTACGTTCGTTTTCTTCGCTTGATTTTGGGTGCCATGCTACCAGATATTTTCCTGGATGATATTTGCTAAAAAGTACTTTTCCTCCAATAGGATAACGTGTTACATGAACATTGATGGGCGACATAAAAACACTAACTTGAAGACGCTTGTCCTTAAAGTATTCTGTTTCTTCTACTTCTTCAATAACAACTACTTTTCCATCGACTGGAGAAATGAGATGTGCATCGTTGAGTTTTGTATGTCTTTTTGGGTTTCTAAAAAATTGTAAAATCAAAATTAAAAAAGCCAATAATATAATTTGAAGAGTTTTTATCAACCATGGAATTTCTATGTTGTCAATCAATAGAAATAAACTACCCACAATTAGTAAAGTGATGAGAATGATTTTTTTGCCTTCTTTATGAAACATAATATAATAATCTTAAAAATAAATAAATAAATGGTGCAACAAATATTGCGCTATCCAGACGGTCCAAAAGACCACCATGTCCTGGCAAAAGGTTACCGCTATCTTTTACTCCAGCTTGGCGTTTGTATTTGGATTCAATGAGGTCGCCTAAAGTTCCAAAAACACTTACTATAACGCCCAGAATCAACCAGTTTGAAAAAAGTAAAATATTTGTAGATTCAGATATAAAGTAGCTTCCAATTGCTGTAAAAATCATACCACCAAGAAACCCCTCTATTGTTTTTTTTGGTGAAACACTTTCAAATAATTTTTGCTTACCAAAGTTTTTACCAACAATGTATGCAAAGCTATCATTAATCCAAATGAGCGCAAAAACACCAATGATATTTTCTGGACTATATTGCCCAAAATTATTAGCGATAAGTAACAAAAATACTATACCTGCACTGATGTAAAATGTGGTATTGATATAGCGATTGGTGAGCAGCTTTGGTAAGCTTTTTCTAGAAAATAAATCTCGTATTAAAAAAAGCAAAACAAAAACAGTAACTGTTAGTAGAATTTGTGTGGCTTCATTCAAGCTATTAACCGAATTGTTGATAATATCCCAAAAAGCAAAAATGCCAAATAAAATTAAAAATATAGGGTAAGATAGAATATTACGTTGTTCAATTAACTTGTTGAACTCAAACAAACATATTATTCCAAAAACGAAAAATAAAGCGATGAGTGCAAATTGGTATTGTGCAGAACCTACTAAAATGCTGATAAATAATGCTCCAAATACTATTCTTGTAAAAAGTTCCTTCAAAATAACGTTATAAATCTTCAAGCAACAGCAGGTATAAATTTTTGGAGCTACTACCGTAACTTAAAAAATTATCATCCTCAGCGGCTTTAAAATGTTTGATGGTTGTAATGTTTGTAGGAATATTTTTTTTGTTTTTTGCTTTTATACCACGGAGACCTTCTCCAATGGTTTTGACAAGTTGACTTGTTGTGGCAAATACAATAAAATTTTTGGGTAATTCATTTAGTTTTTTTTCTGCAATTTGATTTGATGAAATCAAAATAGAACCGTCATTTGCAATCAGATACTCACAAGTAGTAAATAGAAAATGACCCTCGTTTATAACTTCGGTCGTGTTCCAGTCAAAGTCTTTGAATCTTTTTTTGAGATTAGAGTTTAATACTAAAGCAGATTTTTCTTTCCAGCTATTTTCTTTTAATATTTGTTGAAGAAAGTCATAAACTTCATTAATATTTTCTGAATAAAGAAACTTACCACCGTTTTCATTGAAGTTGATGGTAAAAGATTCATCAATAGGAGTGTCTTTTTTTGGTAAAAACTTGTTCTCTTCCTTGTTTTTTTGGTGTTTGTTATCTGATTTAGAAATTGAACCAAATATTTTACGAAATACACTCATTGATTGAACTAAGGCTGTTGATTAAATGAGTTTCAAATATAAAAAATTTAAAACGCCTGTAGTTTAAAATAATACGATTTTTTTATTCTTCTTCCTCGCTATTATTTTTTTGAGTTGTTTCTTCTTTTTTATCCTCGAAGGGTCTTTGCCCAAAAATTGCCTCTAAATTATCTTTAAAGATGACTTCATCTTTTAATAATACTTCGGCCAACTCAATGAGTTTATCTTTATTTTTTTCAAGCAAATCAATGGCTCGCTGGTATTGCTTTTCTATAATATCTGAAATTTCTTTATCAATCAGCTCAGCAGTTTGTTCACTGTAGGGTTTTGTAAACCCATATTCGTTCTGACCAGAGGAGTCATAATAAGTAAGGTTTCCGACTTTATCACTTAGGCCATAAACAGTTACCATAGCACGTGCTTGTTTGGTCACTTTTTCCAGATCGCTTAACGCTCCAGTTGATATTTTATCAAAAATTACTTTTTCTGCGGCTCTACCTCCAAGGGCAGCACACATCTCATCCAGCATTTGTTCTGGTCGTACAATAAGGCGTTCTTCTGGCAAATACCATGCAGCGCCCAGAGATCGACCTCTTGGAACAATTGTCACTTTGACTAGTGGAGCAGCATGTTCTAGCATCCAACTTACTGTGGCATGTCCAGCTTCATGAAAGGCAACTGCTTTTTTCTCTTCTGGAGTAATAATTTTATTTTTCTTTTCTAATCCTCCAATTATTCGATCTACAGCATCAAGAAAATCTTGTTTTTCAACGGCTTTTTTGTTGTTTCTAGCAGCAATAAGCGCAGCCTCGTTACAGACATTTGCAATATCAGCGCCAGAAAACCCTGGAGTTTGTTTTGATAAGAAGTTTGTATCTAAATCTTTAGCTTTTTTTAAAGGCTTTAGGTGTACTTCAAAAATTTCTTTACGCTCTCTTATGTCGGGTAAATCAACATAAATTTGACGATCAAAACGTCCTGCACGCATCAATGCTTTGTCCAAGACATCTGCTCTGTTTGTAGCGGCTAACACAATCACATTAGTGTTGGATCCAAAACCGTCCATTTCAGTTAAAAGTTGATTCAATGTATTTTCTCTTTCATCATTTGAACCAGAAAAATTACTTTTACCGCGTGCGCGACCAATGGCATCAATTTCATCAATAAAAATAATTGAGGGGGACTTTTCTTTAGCTTGCTTAAATAAATCGCGTACTCTTGAAGCCCCAACACCAACAAACATTTCTACAAAATCTGACCCAGAAAGTGAGAAAAATGGCGCTTTGGCTTCGCCAGCAACAGCTTTTGCAAGCAAGGTTTTTCCAGTTCCTGGAGGGCCAACAAGCAATGCACCTTTAGGTATTTTTCCGCCTAGAGCCGTATATTTTTCGGGGTTTTTAAGAAAATCCACAATTTCTTGAACCTCTTCTTTTGCACCTTCCAATCCTGCTACGTCTTCAAATGTAGTTTTTGTTTCAAGCTTTTCATCAAATAGTTTTGCTTTGGATTTCCCAATATTGAAAATCTGTCCGCCTCCACCTGGACCACCTCCGCCAGACATTCTTCGCATGATAAAAATCCATATTCCAATGATGAGCACAAATGGAATTATTGACAATAAAAGATCGCCAAAAGCATTGGTTTCTGTTCTAAAGTTCAGCTCTGTGTCCAGGTCTCTTTCAAGGATAGTGTCTTCCAGCTGTTTTTGAAACAATTGCACATCTCCAAATTCAAACTTATAATTTGGTGAAGTCCCTATTGGAATAAGGTTTTGGGTTTGAGTTTTGCTGTGGATTTGTTTTTTTGCGGCTTTCTCGTTTAGGTAAACCAAAGCTTCACGCTTATTTACGATTTCAACTTTTTGAACATCTCCATCTTTCAGAAATTTAAAAAACTTTGAAGGTGTTGTGGTGACTCCATTGGATGCGCCAAATCCACCTGAAAATATATTAAATACTAAGAATAAACCAATAACGATTCCATACACCCAATAGGCGTTAAACTTAAAATTCTTTGGATTTTTGTCTTTTGACATATAAAATGTTTTAGTAACTTGTTTCTATTTCAGTAATTTTTGCATCGCCCCAAAGGTTTTCAATGTCATAATATTCTCTTTTATGTTTTTGAAACACATGAATAACCACATTGATGTAATCCATCAAAATCCACTCTGCATTTTCTGTTCCTTCTATTTGATATGGTTTTTCATGAGCAGCTTTGCTGACTTTTTTTTGTATCGAATTGACAATCGCATTCACCTGTGTATTAGAATTTCCATCGCAAATTACGAAGTAGTCACACACAGTGTTTTCTATACTTCTTAAATCTAATATGCTAATGTTTTGGCCTTTTACATCCTCAATGCCATCAATTATTAAGGCGATGAGTTGGTCTGGTTCAGAAGTGTGTTTTGTCATATATTCAAATTACATTGCAAATTTATTATTTTTTTGGGTCTAATTACTTTTTATTCTCTTAATAATATTATAATTTAATTATAAATTTACACATGCAAATTATCAAACTCAATGCCATTGATTCCACAAATCAGTATTTACATGATTTAGTTGGTCAAATTTCATTGGAGGATTTTGCTGTTGTAACAGCAAGATATCAAACAAAAGGGCGAGGTCAAAGAACAACAACTTGGCAGTCTGAAAAAGATAAAAACTTGATAATCAGTATTTTAAAAAAAGAAATTGATTTAAAACCCCAATATCAATTTTTGTTAAATATTGTTGTTTCCTTAGCCGTTTTTAAGACACTTCAAGGGTTTAAAATTCCTGAACTTTCTATAAAATGGCCAAACGACATTTTGTCACATGACAAAAAAATTGGCGGCGTTCTTATTGAATTAATATTAAAAAAAAATACTATTGATAAAGCTATAATTGGCATTGGTTTGAATATTAATCAAACAACGTTCAAAGATTTACCTTCTGCATCCTCTCTACAAAACATAACTGGTATTCACTACGATTTGGACGAATTGTTGCATAAATTATTGGATAATTTTAAATACTATTTTTCCATAAAAAACACTGCTGAACTCTGGACAACATATGAGAATCTACTTTTTAGAAAAGACAAACCTTCCACTTTTGTTGGCCCTAGCGGTGCCTTATTTTCCGGAATAATAAAAGGTGTTTCCCAAGGAGGAAAACTGATGATTAAAACCGAAAATACTATTGAAGAATTTGATTTAAAATCAGTAAAATTGCTGTACTAAACCGCTTTTGGAATATTGACGGCTAGGGTTTCAATAAATTTTGAAATAGGCCCTTTGATCATCATCGCCATCATCGGGTTAAAGTCTCCATTAAAATTAAGTTGAACGTCACTTTCGTTGTCATTTACTGCAGAAATATTGGCTTGAAGCGAAAAATCTAATTTCCCACCTGCTGCACCTAGCTTGATAGAATTTGGCGGATTTTCTTCTTTTTTTTGTAAAACAATTTCGGGCATTCCACTTAGTGCAAAAATAAATTTATCATCATCTAGTAATTCAAATTTACTGATATTATTTGGCATTAAAGCTTCAAAATTTTTTACATCTGAAAGAAAATCATATACGTTTTCAACAGATTTTGAGACGGTTATTTTTGGTGATTCTAAATTCATAGTTAAGTTGTTTTATGACCATTCAGAGGGGTTTGCATTCCACTGAGAAAGTACATTTGATTCATTTTCGTTAATAAAGTTAGTGTCTAAAGCTTGTTCTAGTAAATTCTCATAATTACTAAGGGTGTACAAATCAAGTTTCTTCTCTTCAAAATTATTTTTTGCAACTTCAAAACCATAACTAAATATAGCCACCATGCCTTTAACTGTTGCACCCGCAGATTTTAGAGCATCAACGGCTGCCAAACTGCTTTTTCCAGTACTGATTAAATCTTCAACCACCACTACATTTTGGCCTTTTTCAAGATGGCCTTCAATTTGGTTTTTCCGTCCATGTTTTTTTGGCTCTGGCCGCACATAAACAAAAGGCAAACCTAGTTCTTCTGCAACCAACGCTCCAATTCCAATTGCACCGGTAGCAACCCCAGCAATAACATCAGGCTTTCCATAAGTGTTTTCTAGTTTTTTTGCCATTTCACTTTTGATATAGTTTCTAATGGCTGGATAAGAAAGTACCATTCTATTGTCGCAATAAATTGGTGATTTCCAACCAGATGCCCAGTTAAATGGAGTTTTTGGATTTAATTTTATAGCATTAATGTGAAGTAAAACTTCAGCGGTTTTTTTGGCGGTATTTTTATCAAAAATCATGTGTCAAAATTATTAAAAAATACTACATTTACTTTAGTTTAATTTGTTTTTAATTAACAATGCAAAAAATTTTTGTTGGTAATAAACCAATAGTACTAACTACAAAGGTAGAAACTGAATCAGATTTTAAAAATTATTTGATTGATACTGTTGACATCCACAAAGTACTTCACCATCTAAAAAAAGAAAAATACAAGTCTATTCGATTAATTGGTGATAATGAAGAAGTTTTACTAAAGAAGTTCTTACGTCTTCTACCAAATATTGTCGCTGGAGGAGGTAAGGTTATCAATTCAGGTGGAAAAATTTTGTTTATTTTCCGCAATGGAAAATGGGATTTGCCCAAAGGAAAAGCAGAACAAAAAGAAACTATAGACCAAACTGCACTTCGTGAAGTTGAAGAAGAAACTGGTGTAAAGGGGCTTTCAATCACAAAACCACTTGAAATTACGTACCATATTTTCAAAAGGAATGATCAATATTTTATTAAAAAAACCTACTGGTTTGAAATGTTTTCAGATTATGTCGGCGATTTACAACCTCAAATAAAAGAAGGGATTACCAAAGTAAAATGGGTAGGCCCAAAAAAACTAAAAAAAATTAAAAAGAATATTTATGCCAACATCGAAGCGCTCGTATAAAAAAGAAATTCTCCTTTAGTTCTTTCTAATCCTATTTATTCCCTTATTTTTGCCGCTTAATTTTGAGATAAGATGAGAGAATTTATTCGTAAGCGTTCAGCAAATGCAAAAAATGATATTTTAAGTGGTTTAACTGTAGCTTTGGCGCTGGTACCTGAAGCTGTTGCTTTTGCTTTTGTTGCAGGGGTTGATCCTTTGGTAGGTTTGTATGCTGCTTTTATGATTGGTTTAATCACCTCAATTTTTGGTGGACGCCCAGGAATGATCAGTGGTGCAACAGGCGCATTGGCCGTTGTGATGGTAAGTCTGGTGGCTCAAGGTAATGCCATGGGTGAGCCCACAGAAAATTTAGGATTATATTATTTGTTTTTGACCGTTATTTTGATGGGTTTTATTCAAATTTTAGCAGGTGTTTTGAAACTAGGAAAATTTGTTCGACTGATTCCTCATCCCGTCATGATGGGTTTTGTTAATGGACTTGCCATTGTCATTTTTCTCTCCCAATTAGGAATGTTTAAAACTTCGGGAGTTGATGGTCTTGCTTGGATGCAAGGGCAAGAACTCTGGACCATGATAGGACTTGTGGCTCTTACAATGGGAATTATGTTTGGACTTCCAAAATTGACAAAAAAACTTCCTGAAGCACTGGTTGCTATTTTAGTCGTTTCAATGCTTGTTATTTTTGGAAATTTAGATGTAGCAACTGTTGGAAGTTTTATAAGAGATGGAGGAGGAGAAGGCCTAAAAGGCGGACTTCCTCAATTTCAATGGGCTATTTTTGATGTCATTCCATTCAATTTTGAAACACTACGTTTTATTGGTCCCTATGCTGTGATTCTTGCTGCCATTGGACTTATTGAATCCTTGATGACATTAAATCTTATTGACGAACTTACAGAAACTCGAGGAAATTCCAACAAAGAGTGTATTGCACAAGGCAGCGCCAATGTTGTTACAGGACTTTTTGGCGGTATGGGAGGTTGTGCTATGATTGGGCAATCCATCATTAATATAAAAGGTGGTGGAAGAGGCCGACTTTCTGGAATTGTAGCTGCCGTTGCCTTATTGGCTTTTATTTTGTTTGCTTCAAATCTTATAGAACAAGTTCCCATTGCGGCCCTTGTTGGGGTCATGTTTATGGTGGTTATTGGCACATTTGCATGGTCTAGTTTTAGAATTATGAATAAAATTCCTGTAGCCGATCTTTTTGTTTTGATTTTAGTATCCACAGTCACCGTATTTTTTGATTTAGCAATTGCTGTAATCTCAGGTGTAATTGTGAGTGCTTTAGTCTTTTCCTGGGAAAATGCAAAACGAATTCGAGCTCGAAAACGCACAAAACCAGATGGCACAAAAATTTATGAAATATGGGGCCCTTTATTCTTTGGCAGCATAACGGCCTTTAACCAAAAATTTGATGTCAAAAATGACCCTGATGCTGTAGAAGTTGATTTTGTAGAATCTAGAGTTAGTGATCATTCAGCGATTGAAGCGATTTTTAATTTGGTGAACAAATACAATAGCGCAGGCAAAACAATAAAACTCAAGCATTTAAGTCATGATTGTAAAGTGCTATTGTACAAATCCAGTCCCTTGTTTAAAGATGTGATTATTGAGGCGATTGATGATCCACGTTATCATTTGGCCGAAAATCCAGAAGCGTTTACGAAAGGCCTTTCGGAATATTCGCTATAAATTATTTTGAGTAAACTGCAGGAGGAACCATTTTTTTATAATCCCCATTGTAGTGAATGATTTCACGTACAATAGATGAAGATATAAAAGAGGTTTCTACAGAAGTCAGCAGAAAAACAGTTTCAATGTCGCCAATGTTTCGGTTGGTATGCGCAATAGCTTTTTCAAATTCAAAATCGGCAGGATTTCTTAGACCTCTAAGAATAAAATCGGCTTTAATTTCTTTGCAAAAATCAGTCGTCAAACCCGAATAGGTCATCACTTTGATTTTTGAATGCCCTTCAAATGTTTGTTCAATAAAAGATTTACGTTTTTCTAATGAAAACATATAGGTTTTGGCTGAATTTTCGCCAATAGCAATAATAATTTCATCAAAAAGAGGAATTCCACGATGGATAATATCGCAATGCCCCAAAGTAATGGGGTCAAAAGATCCTGGAAAAATTGCACGTTTCATGTGTTTATCTTTATTGCTTTTTTGTGGTCACATGGAACATCCATACCATCATTTTTCTATTTTAATAATTTTTGGTTACGGATGTTTCATAAGGCAAAGTTAAACATTTTTAGCCATTGCTTCTTCAATAGCATTTGTAAACAGTTCTGATAGGCTTATGCCTGCACAAGCCGCTTGCTGCGGTAGAATACTTTCTTCGGTAAGTCCCGGAACGGTATTCATTTCTAAAAAGTAAGGAATATCACCATTAAAAATAAATTCACTTCTCGAAAATCCATCCATATTGAGAACTTCGTATATTTTTTTGGCCATATGTTTTACGTTTTCTTCTTGAACTTTAGAGATTCGTGCTGGAGTGATTTCTTCTGATTTCCCCAAATATTTGGCCTCGTAATCAAAAAAATCATTTTCGGAAACAATTTCTGTGATGGGCAAAACGGTCACTTCGCTTTTGTAGCGAAGCACCCCAACAGAAACTTCCGTTCCGTCCAAAAACGACTCAATAATTAATTCATCGTCATGCTCAAAAGCAATGTCTATGGCCGACTGGAGGTCTTCTATTTGATGCACTTTAGTGACCCCAAAACTACTGCCTGCGCGGTTGGCCTTAACAAAACAAGGCAATCCCACACGATCTATTATGGCTTTGGCATTGACCTTATCCCCTTTATTTAGTGGGTATGAAATTGCAGTAGGGATGTCATAGGCCTTGAGTACATTAAGGCAATCTCTTTTGTTGAACGTTAGTGCCGCTTGATACATCCCACAACTTGTATGTGGAATCTCCAACAACTCGAAATAGGCCTGCATAAATCCATCTTCGCCTGGCGCCCCATGAATGGCATTAAAAACACAGTCAAAATGAATAGTTTCGCCCTTAACGGTAACCGAAAAATCACTCATATTTATAGGAAATTCTTCTCCGTTGGGCGATACATACACCCACTTGTCTTTGAAGATATGGATGCAATAGGCCGTATATAGCTGTTTTGGAAGCTGCTGAAAAACCACCTGTCCGCTTTTTATAGAAATGGCAGCTTCGCTAGAAAACCCACCCATGATGATGGCAATGTTTTTTTTCATGAATTGTATTTGTGGTGTAAAAATATCATTTTTTTATAGACCTTGTTTTTTTCTTTTAAAAAACTGATTACCAATTGTTCACAAACAAAATGATGCTTTATGGTTTGTTTTTTGGGTTTTAATAATAATTTCACTTAAATTTGTATCCAAATGAATACACTCCAAATCCATGTACTTTATTGAAAAAACTATAGAATTTGACAAATGGTTGAGGAAATTAAAAGATTTAAGAATAAAAGCAAAAATTTTAT
>CBFHNG010000028.1:0-25315 GCA_965657165.1 Flavobacteriaceae bacterium | reverse complement strand
CGTAACCTTGCAGAGTTGCTAAAAGCTTTAGTAAAGGTTGAGGGTATAGAGTGGATTCGTTTGCATTATGCTTTTCCAACAGGTTTTCCAATGGATGTTTTGGATGTGATGAAAAATGAATCAAAAATTTGTAATTATTTGGACATTCCATTGCAGCATATTTCAGATAAAATTTTAAAAAGTATGCGCCGTGGAACCACACAAGAAAAAACCACAAAATTACTGCAGCAATTCCGTGAAGCAGTACCCAATATGGCCATCCGTACTACACTGATTGTGGGTTATCCTGGCGAAACAGAAGCCGATTTTCAAACCCTCAAAAACTGGGTAGAAGCCATGCGTTTTGAACGTTTGGGTTGTTTTACCTATTCGCATGAAGAAAATACCCATGCCTTTAATTTAGAAGACGATGTACCCCAAGACGTAAAACAAGCCCGTGCCAATGAAATAATGGAATTGCAATCACAGATTTCTTGGGAATTAAATCAAGCCAAAATAGGCCAAACCTTGCGTGTAGTGGTTGACCGAAAAGAGGGCCAATATTTTGTAGGCCGTACCGAATTTGACTCCCCCGATGTCGACAATGAAGTCCTTATTGATGCCTCCAAAGTATATCTAAAAACAGGAGCATTTGCCACAGTCACCATTACCGATGCCGCTGACTTTGATCTTTATGCCAAGTTGGTGTGATTTTTACTATAGAATTAATTCAAGTATCTCCTCGCTACCGCACGATTCCTATCGTGTGGATTAAAAACTTATCAGGAACGCGAAAGAATTAACTTTGTTGAATCTTCGATTTCGCACACCAGTGGGGGGTATAGTTTGTATTTAATATTAAGACTAATCATACTCAATAAAAGACTGATAAACTTCTTTAATATTTATTCTTTTATTAATAGAATCATTTTCAATAATAAATATTCTTAATCTTTTTAATCTATCTAACCTTTCTTTACCCAATAAATGTGTATTGTAAAAATTAAATGGTAAAATTTTACTTAAACTATCAATCGTAATTATATTTAGATTTTTAACGTTTTGATAATTTTCATGTATACTTTTTTCATTCTTAAAACTAACTAATTCTAAAACTTGCTCTTTTTTTTTTTGTAATAGTATATGTCTCTGTATTTATTTTTATAAAAATTATTGTCTTTTTTATATATGACGTATACTTTCTCTGATTTATATAAAGAATCTTTATAAATAAATAACAGCCCTAGTAGTGTAAAAACAATCAGAACAAACCAATATTTTTTCATAATTTAATTACAATTTAAACCTCTATTTCTAGCTTATGCTGAAAAAAATTTCAACTGGAATTATTTCATACACATCATTAAAATTTAACACTAAATAAAATGAAGTATTTGCGTATCTACTTTTAGGGTATAATCCTTGAAAAAGAGCGTCTTTTGATGTTAATTCAATTTCTGATAAATCATTAATTTTTCTTATAGATTCATGTTTTATTTCCTGAAAAAAAATAATATTCCCTAATTTATCACACATGTGATATTTATTTTTTTCATATTCTTCTACATTTTCACAAAAAAAAGTGCTGTCATCGTACAAAACATAAATTTTTTTTCTTTCAAATTGAGTCATAAGGAATATTACTGCAATCACAATTAAAATAGATGCAATCAAATATTTATATCTCTTAATTACAAGTATTGTCATTATTCCTTGATATTATTTTTACATTATTTAATTCTTGCTTTTGGTCATCATCTAAGACAAAAACACCTTGTGACGCTAGGATTTTGTATTTTTCAAAATCAGAAAAAATTGAACTATTATAGTTTTTCAAAACAGTTGCCATTCTAATTATAAAGTAATCTTTCATTATATCATGGCTATAATCTTGTAACCCATTGTCATTTATGTACTTTTTGTATAATTCGACAAAACTTTCGTTTGAATTAAAATACTGTTTCCCTAAGAAGGCATGTGCTACTTCATGGATTAAAATAGCTCCTATTTCAATTGATGACAACATTGACATTAAATTTTCATTTATCAATATATGAAAATTACCGTTACTATCTTTTATAGTCTTCCCCCCAACATTGTTTGGTAAATCTTTTGACATTTTAAAAGTTAAATCCAAATTTCCATAATTATCTTCACCAAATTCGATAAATAACTGAGTTATCATGTTGTGTATACTTGATATGTTTGAAGTAATTAATTCATCATACACACATTTAGCTTTCCCTGTAAGTTCGTTAATGATTATGTCTGTTGTGGGCACACACTCTCCATTTACAATGTTTCCACTGGGGCAGTCGGTTTCGTTGTTCCCACCACCATTTATTGGGGTGTTTTGGTCGCCATTGGTTGGTCCTCCACCGCCACTGGGGTCGCAGTCATTTGCCATGGCTGTGTACGCACTGCGTTGGGTATAGGTAATACAATGTACAGTTACCCAAGTCAAGTCGCCAACGCTCCATACAATTACAGTACAATTATTAGATCCGCCTCCACCTCCTGCTGAGCCTCCTCCAGAGGAATCGTCTTCATCATCAAAATTATCCGATGGTAAATTTACATCAAATTGATTACACGGCTGATCAGAGCTCATACTGGTCACCGAACGGTTTGCTTTGGATGTGTTTAAAATATTTAAAAACCTATCATAAGTATAATACCCAATGGTTCCTTTCATTTTTGTAAAATCAAGAGTACCATCATCGCCTTTTATATCCTCTATATTATCTATAGTATATTTCATGACATATGGCTGTTGTACATTGTCATCTTCATCGGATTGTACCACAAGATTCCAAAGCACATTTTCTGGTGTATCTTCAAAATAAAATTTGAGTGAATAAGCGGTATTTTCCAAAGTATCAACCATTTTTACTATATAATCCTTATCAATCAGTATTCCAATATTGCTTTTTTTGGCCATATCAGAATCAGGCGCAACCTCTCCAATGGCATTAAGCACATTAATAGGAAGTTGGTTATATGTTACAATAGAGTTAAAAGAGGATTGTTCTTGCTCCTCAAAAACAGTATCCCGTTCACAATTCGTAACCAATAGTGTAAAGACCAAAAGTGTGGCATAGTGCTTAAAAAAGCGGTGTAGGTGTGCTTTCATAACGTAGTAGATTTTGGGGTTGTTTTAAAAATTTGCATACAAGTTAGGGAATCCTAAAATACCAGTCAAGCGTCATGTAACAAACGGCCATTTGACGTAATAAACGGCCATCTGACGTAATAAGTGGGAAAATAAAGTTCTGCTCTTAGGGGTGTTTCTGTGTATTTGAATTAATTCAAGTATCTTTACGGGCAATTAAAGATTAGAGATGGCTACGCCGTATATCCCATACAAAACAACGCAAACTTTACCCAAACTTCTTCAAGAAGTTATGGATCAAAAACCCGATTTGGACGTGTTTTATACGGCACCTACAACACTAGAAAATTTCGGCACACAAATGACCATAAAATCTGCTCAATTTTCTTTTGAAAATAGAACCGTTTTGACAAATTGTTTACATCAGCAATACAATTCTCTACCCCCCAATACTTTAACTACCGCACAGATTGATAGTTTAAAAAATTCAACCACTTTTACAGTAACTACGGGGCATCAACTCAACCTAATGGGGGGACCTTTATATTTTATATATAAAATTATTTCGGTTATCAATTTGGCCAAAGCTTTGAAAGAAAAGTACCCAAAAAATACTTTTGTTCCTGTATTTTGGATGGCTACTGAAGATCATGATTTTAAAGAAATTAATCATTTTTATTTTAGAGAAAATTGTTTCAAATGGCAACACCAGTCTAAAGGCCCTGTAGGAAGGTTATCAACCAAAAAATTAGATGAATTTTTTGGACAATTTTCAGCACATTTGGGAACTGATCAATATTCTGAAGCATTGACTGAATTGTTTCAAAATACATATCTAAAACAATATAATTTAGCTGATGCAACTCGAGCTTTAGTACATCAACTTTTTGGTAATGACGGGCTTATTGTTGTTGATGGCGATGATGCAAACCTTAAGCGCTTGTTTATACCTGTTATTAAAAATGAGCTTAAACATCAAATCGTTTTTAATGAAGTGACACAAACAAATTTGGCTCTAAAACAGCTCAATTCAAATTTTAAAATTCAAGTCAATCCAAGACCTCTTAATTTATTTTATATCAAAAATAATTTAAGAGAACGCATTGAGTTAAACAATGGTGTTTTTCGAGTGTTAAATACAGAATTGAGTTGGAATTTAGAGGAGATTTTAAAAGAGCTCGAAGTACACCCCGAACGTTTTTCACCAAATGTTTTGATGCGTCCATTGTATCAAGAAACGATTTTACCTAATTTGTGTTATGTTGGTGGCGGTGGCGAACTTTCCTATTGGCTTCAACTCAAATCGTGTTTTGATGCTTTTAATGTACATTTTCCATTACTAATGCATCGTAGTTCAGCAGTAATTGTCACAAGAAAACAATACGAAAAACTTCAAAAATTAAATATTTCTTTTGAAGACCTGTTTTTATCTTCAGAAGAATTATCAACTAAAATTACTAAAGCTCAAAGCGACTTGATCAATTTTTCAGATCAAAAACAGTATTTAAAAAAGCAATTTGAAGAGCTTTATCACATTGCAAAACAAACAGATGCTTCTTTTTTGGGTGCAGTTGCAGCACAGGAGAAAAAACAACTCAAAGGATTGTCCAATTTGGAAAAACGATTTTTAAAAGCCGAAAAGCGAAAGCATAAAGCACAAATTGAAAAAGCATTGTCGCTACAATCTGCGCTATTTCCAAACGCTAACTTACAAGAACGCGTGCTCAATTTTTCAACCTTTTATGCACTTTATGGAGACGATTTTGTGGATAAATTAAAATCAGAATTGGATCCCTTTCAACAAGGATTTGCTGTAATTTCTTTATAATTTTTTATAAAAAATTGATTTAAAATTTAGAGATAAATAGTACTTTTGGGCATGCAACACGATAAGGTATTAATTCTCGATTTTGGATCTCAATATACACAACTCATCGCACGCCGTGTAAGAGAGTTGAACATTTACTGCGAAATCCATCCCTACAACAAAATTCCAACCTCAATAGATGCCTACAAAGCGGTCGTGCTTTCTGGAAGTCCACAATCCGTTCGTGGCGATGATGCGCTGCACCCCGATTTGTCGGAAATCCGTGCAAAAAAGCCACTTTTGGCGGTGTGTTACGGTGCGCAATACTTAGCCCATTTTTCTGGTGGAAATGTGGCGCCCTCAAATACAAGAGAGTATGGCCGTGCCAATTTGTCTTATATCAAAACAAATGAATCATTTTTTGAAGGCATTTCTAAGGGCAGTCAAGTTTGGATGAGCCATAGCGATACGATCAAAACATTGCCCACCAATGGGGTGTTATTGGCCAGCACTCACGATGTTGAAAATGCGGCTTATAAAATTGAAGGTGAAACAACCTACGCTATTCAATTTCATCCAGAGGTGTATCATTCAACTGATGGTAAAACCCTACTAAAGAATTTTTTGGTTGACATCGCAGGTTTGCAGCAAGATTGGACTCCAGATTCTTTTGTCGAAGAAACAGTTGCTGATTTGAAATCACAGCTACAAAACGACAAAGTTGTTTTAGGGCTTTCTGGCGGTGTAGATTCAACGGTTGCAGCCATTTTACTCAACAAAGCTATTGGAAAAAATTTGTATTGTATTTTTGTAAATAATGGCTTGTTACGAAAAGATGAATTTAGTAGTGTACTAAATCAATACCAGGGTATGGGGCTAAATGTTAAGGGTGTAGATGCTTCGGCACGCTTTTTGGATGCTTTGGCAGGAATAGATGATCCAGAACAAAAACGTAAAGCTATTGGACGTGTTTTTATTGAGGTTTTTGATGATGAAGCCCATTTGATTAATGATGTTAAATGGCTGGCTCAAGGAACGATTTATCCAGATGTCATTGAAAGTGTTTCGGCAACTGGTGGTCCAAGTGCTACAATAAAAAGTCATCATAATGTAGGAGGATTGCCAGATTTTATGAAATTGAAAGTTATCGAGCCATTAAAAGCGTTGTTTAAAGATGAAGTTCGTCGTGTTGGAGCTTCAATGGGGATTGATGCTCAATTGCTTGGTCGTCATCCTTTCCCTGGTCCAGGTTTGGCCATTCGAATTTTGGGCGATATTACTGCCGAAAAAGTACGCATTTTACAAGAAGTTGATGCAATTTTCATCAACGGATTGCGTGAATGGGATTTGTATGACAAAGTATGGCAAGCAGGTGCTATGTTGTTGCCTGTCAACAGTGTAGGCGTAATGGGTGATGAGCGTACTTATGAAAAATGTGTTGCTCTTAGAGCTGTTGAAAGTACAGACGGTATGACTGCAGATTGGGTGAACTTGCCCTATGAATTTTTACAAAAAATATCCAATGACATCATCAATAAAGTAAAAGGGGTGAATCGTGTGGTTTATGACATCAGTTCTAAACCTCCAGCAACCATTGAATGGGAATAAGATTTGGATTTCTCAAAACTGCGCTGTAGTTTTAAGAGTTATTTGCACCAAAACAACAACATGAATAGATTTTTTTTAAATATTGTTTTCTTTCTTTTTTTCGGAATTATTTCTGCACAAACTTTACGTACTCATATTGTTGATGCCCAAGACACTCTGGAAACAATAGCTCAACGATATGGTGTAATTCCAGAAGATATTTTAGCACTAAGCCCCGATGCTAAGAATCAGCTTCCCGTTGGAAGTGTTCTTGTTATTCCAAATTCAATTGAAAAAAAAGCAACTGAAACTACAGAAGTTAAAGAATTGATTTCGTACAAAGTGTATCGTGTTAAGCGAAAAGAAACACTCTATAGTATTGCTAAAAAGTTTGATTTAACAATTGAAGAAATAAAAACACACAACCAACAGCTTTATGATGCCCCTTTGCAATCTAAAGACAAAATTTATATTCCAAAATACAAAACAAAAAGTATTGCAGTTGCTCCCCAAGCCCTAAGGTCCTATAAAGTTTTACCAAAAGAAGGGAAGTGGCGTGTGGCCTATAAATTTGGGATTTCTGTTCAAGAACTTGAAGCACTCAATCCTAGTCTGGGAGATGTGTTGCAAGAAGGGCAATTGTTGAATGTACCAAATATAGAATCAGATGAGGAAAAAATTGTTTCGGACGAACGTTTTGGTTTTTATAAAGTCCTACCAAAAGAGGGATTTTACCGATTGTATAAAAAATTAGGAATTCGTCAAGACAGCTTAGAACTCTTAAATCCAGAGTTAGCCGAAACAGGCTTAAAAGTGGGAATGGTATTAAAAGTTCCAGCAAAAAGCATAAACGATATCGATTTGACTGCTCTTGAGGTTACTCATTTAGCAGATCAGTTGCAGTATTTTAGTCCAAAGTCAGTAGCATTAATGCTTCCATTTAAAGCCAATTTGGTTAAATTTGATTCGATTCAACTGGCAAAGCAGCAAATTCAAAGAGATGGTTTTATTCGTATCTCTACAGAGTTTTATGCGGGTGTAGAAATGGCGCTAGACTCTGCAAAACGTTTAGGGATTTCCACAAATTTGGAAGTGTACGACACTGAAGCCAGCTCGCAAACTACAAGTCAGTTGTTGCGAACACACAATTTTTCAAAATACGATGTTGTATTAGGTCCTTTGACTTCAAATAATATAACTTTGGTGGCACAAAATTTACAGCAGACTACTACGGCGGTAGTATCTCCTTTTGTGAAGTTGGATAAAAATTATCCTAATCTTATTCAGACCATTCCAAATGATGAATGGCTAGCAGAAAAGTTATTAAATTATGCCAAAAAAGATACGATCTCTCATCAAACCTTAATCATTTATGATTCAAAGTCTGCAAATCGTGTTCAACGGATTCGAACGGCCTTTCCAGATGCAAAAACACTGTCCTCAGAACGCGATAAGGAGGGTAAAGAACAATATTATATCGAATTTGAAACCGTTCAAAAAGCATTACAGCCAGGTAAAACTTTAGTGTTTTTGGAAACAAATAATGAGAGTTTTGTGTCCAATGTGTCTAGTATGCTCAATGGTTTGAATGGAATTACATTACAAAAAGATGAACAAAATAGAGATATCGAAATAGAAGTCGAACGAGAGTTAATTTTAATGACGACCAATCGGAATAATGCCTTTATGGGTAATAATATTTCCAATACAGATTTGTCCAATTTGAATTTTCAATTTCCCTCAGTTCATTTCTATAAAGAAGAATTAAACTCTTTTGCTAAAATGTACAAACAAAGATTTGGAACATACCCAACACGTTATGCGACTCGTGGTTTTGATTTGACTCTAGATATCCTATTGCGATTAGCAGCTTTTGACTCAATATTTGAGCAATTAACTGAGACTCAAACACATTATTTGGAAAACAAATTTAGGTATATTCAAAATGAAAATGGGGGATATGTTAATACCTCTGCATATATCTTAAAATACGAAGATTTGTTTATTCTAAAAGTTCAGGATTGATTATTTCCACTTAATGTTACACCCAATACTTGGTTTTTGAGGCCATGTGTTTACTTTTTTCAGCAATAAACAATCCATAGCATTTTTTAAGTCCTTAGCATTTACAGAAATCCCATTTCCAGGTCTAGAATCGTCCATTTGACCTCTGTATATGAGTTTTAAACTTTCATCAAAAAGAAAAAAATCGGGTGTACAGGCTGCATCATATGCTTTTGCAATTTCTTGTGTTTCGTCATACAAATAGGGGAAGGAGTAGTTTAGTTCAATTGCATTTTTTTTCATTTCATCTGGACCATCTTGAGGATAATTAATGATATCATTACTCGATATGGCAACAAAATTAATCCCAATGTTCTGATAACTATTTGCCAGTTCTACTAGCGTTTTATTGACATGAATAACAAAAGGACAGTGGTTACAAATGAACATTACAAGTGTTCCAGAAGTACCTTTAAGCTGTTCTAAAGTTTTAAAATCTCCTGAAATGGTATCAAATAAACTAAATTGAGGCGCATTTGTCCCAAGCGGCAACATATTGGAGGGTGTTCTAGCCATAATGTTCTTAAATTTTTATCTTTACGCCATAAAGTTACGTATAAATGAGTGAAGTTTTATTTGAAGATTTTCAAAAGTTAGATTTGCGTGTAGGCACCATTATTGAGGTCAATGATTTTCCAAAGGCTCAAAAACCCGCCTTCCAACTTACCATAGATTTTGGCCCTTTGGGAATAAAAAAATCATCGGCTCAAATTACAGAACTTTACACAAAAGACGATTTGCTTCAAAGACAAATTGTGGCTAATGTTAACTTTGAGGATAAACAGATTGCCAATTTTATAAGTCAGTGTTTGGTTATTGGAGGAGTTGATAAAACCTCTGTGGTTTTGCTTGAACCTAATCAAAAAATTCCAAACGGATCTACAGTTCAATAAGAAATGGAATAAAAAAACCGCTCCTAAAGAGCGGCTTTTATTTTTTTAATTTACCATTTTAAATATCATCAAAATCTAAATCTGTAAATTGGCCTTCAGAGCCGTTGTTTGGTTCTTGATTTTCGCTATTTGTATTAACTTGTTCTGGGTTGTAGTCGCTAATGATTTCTTCACCTTTTTCACCAATAATAAAGTTTGTAGCTTCATCTAAAACAGATTTAAATTCATTAAAATCTTCTTTATACAAATAAATTTTATGTTTTTTGAAATGGAATGAACCATCGTCATTTGTAAATTTTTTACTCTCCGTTATGGTAAGGTAATAGTCTCCAGCTTTGGTAGCTTTGACATCAAAAAAATAGGTTCTTCGTCCTGCACGAAGTGCCTTAGAAAAAATGTCTTGTTCTCTCTCGGTCATAGTTAGAATTTTATTTTGCTATAATTATAGTTAAGCCAAAAGTCTAAAAAAATAATGAAGTCGCCAACTTTTTTAAATTATAATTTCCTGAATTTTTTATAAACTACTAAGAAGAAAATTCTTGAAGTTGTTTTTTGTACAAGGTTTTGTAATATCCATTTTTTCTAACCAATTGATTATGTGTACCTTCTTGGATAATTTGCCCATCTTCAAGCACAATAATATGGTCTGCATTTTTCACTGAAGAAATTCGATGACTCACAATAATAGTTGTGGTGTTTTTTGAAATTCTTTCAATAGTATTCAAAATTTGTTCTTCAGTTTCGGTATCAACAGCAGAAAGACAATCATCTAAAAGCAATATTTGTGGCGATTTTATAAAAGCACGAGCAATAGAAACACGTTGTTTTTGCCCGCCGGAAAGTGTAATACCCCGTTCTCCTAAAATAGTGTCATAACCTTTGGAAAAATTGATGATATTATCGTGAACTACAGCATCTTTGGCCGCTTGAATGACCTCCAAATTTGTGGCATTATTTTTTCCAAATTTGATATTATTATTCAGGGTATCCGAAAACAAAAAAGGATCTTGAGGGACATACCCAATGCTGTCGCGTAAGCTATGAAGATTTACGTTTTTAATTGAAATATCATCAATTTTGATTTCCCCTTTTGTAGTGTTGTACATTCTTCCAATGAGTTCTAGAATAGTAGTTTTACCGCTTCCTGTTTTTCCAATAACCGCCAGAGTTTTTCCTTGTTCTACAGTAAAACTTACGCCTTTAAGTGCCTCAATATTAGTGTCTTTATATGTGAAATGAACATTATTAAATTCAATTTTTCCTTTAATAATACTCGGTTGTTTTTCGGTATTGAAGACGCTTGGTTTTTGCTTTAAAAACGCATTGATGCGTTTTTGAGAAGCTTCTGCTTGCTGTATCAAAGAGGTGACCCATCCCACAGAAGCTACTGGCCATGTGAGCATATTCACATAAATAATAAACTCTGCTATCGTTCCAAGTTCGGCAATTTCTCCATTGATGTACTGTTGTCCACCAATGTAGATTACTAACAAATTACTGGCACCAATAAGAAGTAACATCAATGGAAAAAAGAAGGCTTGTGTCTTGGTTAAATTTAAACGCTTTTTTCTTTGATCATTTGATAAATATGTGAAATTTTCTTCTGTTTCATCTTCTAAGGCATAAGCTTTTGTAACGGTTATGCCACTAAAAATTTCTTGAGTCGCTGAAGTAAGTGTTGAAAGCTGTTCTTGAACAATAGTACTGCGCTTGTGTATAAACTTACTTAAAAAATAAATCGATACTGATAATATAGGAAGAGGTATAATAGTATATAGCGTAAGACTTGGAGCTTTACTATACATATACGCGAGTGCAACAATAAATAGCGTGACCATATTTATGGTATACATTAAAGCGGGGCCAACATACATTCGTACTTTTCCAACATCTTCAGAAATTCTATTGATAAGATCTCCAGTTCTGTTTTGTTTATAAAAAGGAAGACAAAGTCTTTGGTAGTGTGCGTATATTTCATTTTTTAAATCAAATTCTATGTATCGAGAAACGTTAATTAGAGTTTGACGCATCAAAAAAGTAAACACGGCAGTTGCAATTGCAGCACCTAAAATATAAAGAATTTTAAGTCCAATAGCCGATTTGAAACTGGCGTCATCGATGGGGTTTGAAATTTGATTGGTTACAAGAGTAATCACATCACCAATAAGCCGTGGAGTGAATAATGAAAAAATCTTAGCACAAGCCACAATAATCACTCCAAGGATGACCCTGTATTTGTATTTGATAAAGTATTTATTGAGGTAACGGAGTTCTTTCATAATTGACAACTCTGCAAAGATACTTTTTAGATTTTAGAAGATATCTTATAAAAAAACTAAATTTCAATTTTTTAAGACCAAAATAACATTATTTTTGCATGGCAAATGCGTTTTGTTTGCACCAAAAAAATTAATTTAGTTTAAGTTCTTTAAATCATGTTAAATAGAAGACATATTCGTGCCAAAGTAATGCAGGTTCTTTATGCGCAAACAAGCAATACCACGGATGGCACTAACTCCTCAGAGCTAAAAGAAAATTTTGAGAATATGTACTCGCTTCATCTTGTTTTACTTTCTCTTTTTATTAAACTGCGTCAACGTGCTTTGGATCATCAGCAAAAAGCCAAACAAAAAATGCAACCGACATATGAAGACGCAAACCCAAATATGCGTTTTGTAGAAAACGTACTTCTACAAAGATTAGCACAAAGTGAAGCCTTAAAATCTAAATTAGAGTTTTATAAAATTGATTTTTGGGAACAAGATGGAGAATATATTGAATTGTTTTTTCAAGAAATGATACAAAGTGATTTGTACAAATTGTACATGAATTCAACGACAACATCATTTGAAAAAGACGTCAACTTTGTGGTAGATTTATTTAAACAAATAATTGTTCCCAACGAAAAGTTATATGATTATTTTGAAGATAAAAATTTAACTTGGATTGACGATCTTCCTGTGGTTAATACAGCTCTGGTGAAACTTTTTAGCAAGTTTAAAAAAACATCACCAGACCCCTATTTTACACCTTTATTGTTTAGAGACAAGGATGATGAAAAATTCGGGATTTCATTATTAAATAAAACGCTTAAAAATAAAGAAAGATTTAATAAAGAAATTATTTCATATACTAAAAACTGGGACAAAGACCGAATTGCATCAATTGATTTTGTGCTGCTTCAGATGGCCATTTGTGAGCTTCAGGAATTTCCAACAATTCCAACAAAAGTAACCATCAACGAATATATAGAGCTTGCCAAAGAATATTCTACCCCAAAAAGTAATGTATTTATCAATGGTGTTTTGGATAAAATTGTGCGCGATTATAAAGACAATAAATCCTTAAACAAGAAAGGGCGTGGATTAATGTAATTTTTGTTAAATTTATGCCCAAAATTAAATATTTATAAACCAATATTAAAACCACATGAAAAAACTGTTTTTATTACTATCAACAATTGCACTTGTTTCATTTACATCTTGTAAAGAAAAAGCAACAGAAAAAATAAATCAAGAAAATGTAGAGAAAGCAGCAGAGCGCGATGCACAAGCCATTGTTTTTCCTTCTGTTACATTTGATAAAACTACCCATGATTTTGGAGAGATTATGAACGGCACTCCAGTTGAAACCGTATTTACTTATACGAATTCTGGCAAATCACCTTTAGTGGTTACAGATATCAAAAGTACTTGTGGTTGTACAGTACCACAGGGTTGGAGTAGAGAACCACTAGCACCAGGGGCTTCGTCTCAATTTACAGTTAAGTTTAATGGAAAAGGAGCCAACAAAGTTTCTAAGACTATTACTCTTACTACAAATACTGAAAAAGGAAGAGAGCAAGTGCGAATTTCGGCGTTCATCAAGCCAGATCCAAATGCAGCACCTGCTGTAAAAAAACAATAAACTAACATAATAACATTTACCCATGGAAGGTCTAAGTAATTTTATGCCCTTTATTTTAATGTTTGTAATCGTCTATTTTTTTATGATTGCACCACAAATGAAGCGCGCCAAAAAAGAAAAACGATTTGCAGCTGCACTCAAAAAAGGCGATCGTGTCATTACAAAATCAGGGATGCATGGCAAAGTTACAGAACTCAACGATAAAGATGCGTCTTGTATCATTGAAACTCAAGCGGGTAAAATAAAATTTGACCGTTCTGCCATTTCTATGGAAATGACACAAAAGCTTAATGCTTCTAAAAAATAGTTATATTTATTTTTAATAAAAAAGCTGCCATTAGGCAGCTTTTTTTATGCGTATTTTTTTTGGGTAAGTTCTGCAATTTTGCAAATTACTTCTGTGGCACTCAAAATACTTTCAAGTGGTACATATTCGTAACGTCCATGAAAATTATGCCCTCCTGCAAAAATGTTGGGGCAGGGTAGTCCCATATAACTCAGTTGAGAACCATCTGTTCCGCCACGTATGGGCTTAATTAAAGGCACAATTCCAAGAGATTTCATCGCCTCTTCAGCAATATCTACACAGTGCATAACAGGAATCACTTTTTCTTTCATATTGAAATACTGATCCTTTATTTCAGCTTCAAAGGTAGCATTATTGTATTTTCTATTGAATGCTTCAACCAATTGTTTTACTGTGGTTTTTCGCGCTTCAAAAAGATTTATATCATGATCTCTAATGATATATTTTAGAACAGTTTTTTCAACTTTTCCCTCGATATGGTGCAGATGATAAAAACCCTCATACCCCTCGGTGTGTTCTGGGGTTTCTTTTTCAGGTAAACGCTCTATAAATTTTTGGGCATAATACATACTATTCACCATTTTTCCTTTGGCATATCCCGGGTGTACTATTTTTCCATGGACTGTAATTTCTGCACTGGCGGCATTAAAATTCTCGTATTCGAGCTCTCCAATTTGACTTCCGTCCATGGTGTAGGCCCATTCAGCGCCAAATTTTTTGACATCAAATTTATGGGCCCCTCTACCAATTTCTTCATCTGGAGTAAACCCAACTTTGATGGGGCCATGCTTGATTTCTGGGTGTTGCACCAAATATTCCATAGCACTTACAATTTCGCAAACGCCCGCTTTGTCATCTGCGCCTAGTAGGGTTGTACCATCAGTTGTAATTAGAGTTTGTCCTTTATATTGCAATAAGTCCTCAAAATAGTTTGGCGATAAAATGATGTTTTTTTCTTTGTTCAAGATGATATCTTTTCCATCGTAATTTTCAACAATTTGAGGCGATACGTTTTTAGCTGTAAAGTCAGGGGAAGTGTCAAAATGAGAAATAAATCCTATGGCAGGCACATTGTGGTCTACATTTGATGGAAGTGTACCCATAACATAGGCGTTTTCGTCAATAGAAACGTCTTTTAATCCAATAGTTTCAAGTTCTTTTGCAAGAAGCCTGGCTAAGGTCCATTGTTTTTCTGTACTTGGTGTAGTTTGTGAATTGGGATCACTTTCAGTATCAATTTTTACATAAGTTAAAAAGCGATCGAGGATTTTTTTTCTGTCTAACATTTAAATTAGGATTTCTTCAAAAATAATTAACCTCATCAAATGAGGCAAATCTTGTGGTTCTTTTGTTTGTAGTCTTTTTTGTGTTCTTAAATTAATGTATTTTTGCATTTAAATAGATACCATGTACAAGGCCGTTATTCGTTCTCTTCTTTTTAAATTTGATCCAGAAGCTGTACATTATTTTACTTTTGATGTTATTAAATTAATTTCAAAAATTCCTTTAATTCCTTCTTTGATTCGTCGGTTGTTTAAGCTTCAGCACCCTGTATTGGAGCGCGAATTATTTGGGTTAAAATTTCAAAATCCTGTTGGCCTTGCTGCCGGATTTGACAAGAATGCAGTACTGTATAACGAACTTGCCAATTTTGGATTTGGATTTATAGAAATTGGAACAGTAACTCCAAAAGCCCAAGAAGGTAACCCCAAAAAACGTCTTTTTAGACTAAAAGAAGACAATGGAATAATCAATCGGATGGGATTCAATAATGCAGGACTAGATGCTGTTATTAATAAGTTAAAACACAATAAAAAACGACTAATTATTGGCGGAAATATTGGAAAGAATACAGCCACATTACCAGAACATTATACAGAAGACTATGCGGCTTGTTTTAAAGCATTGCACCCCTATGTTGATTATTTTGTACTCAATGTAAGTTGTCCGAATGTGGGGAGTCATGCAAAACTTACCGATAAAGACTATTTGGAAGAACTCATCAATGAAATGAAGCGTCTGAATACCACTTTTGAGACTCAAAAACCTATTCTACTCAAAATCGCTCCTGATTTGAATGACACGCAATTGGATGAAATTATTGAATTGATACAAGACACCAAAATTGCTGGAGTCATTGCATCCAATACCTCAGTATCTCGTGATGGATTAAAAATACCAAAGCAGAAATTAAATGCCATCGGAAATGGAGGATTAAGTGGCCAGCCCATAAAATCTAAAAGCACTAGAGTAATTCAGTATTTATCAAAGAATAGTAATAGAGCTTTTCCAATTATTGGTGTAGGAGGTATTCACTCTGCCAAAGACGCTCTTGAAAAACTTGATGCTGGCGCAGATTTAGTTCAGATTTATACAGGATTTGTATATGAAGGCCCTACATTGATTAAACGCATTAATAAGGCGCTCATCAAAAGAGCAAAAGCAGTTTAATTCTGAATATTGAGGTTCTCATATCATTTATAATTGCAACAGCAACGTTGGCTTTTTCTCCAGGCCCCGATAATATATTTGTCTTAATTCAGAGTGCAACCTATGGTAAAAAGTCTGGTTTTGCGGTGGTGTCTGGCCTAATGTCTGGATGTTTGGTACATACTTCTCTTCTTGCTTTTGGATTGTCTGCTTTTATTCAAGCTAATGAAAAATTATATTGGATTCTAAAATTTTTTGGCGCAGCATACATGCTATTTTTAGCTTTTAATGTATACAAATCAAAACAAAATTTTACCAAACTAACTGCTGAGGTGTCTCAAAAAAAATTCTTTCATTTATTCAAGCAAGGTTTTATAATGAATGTTTTAAATCCAAAGGTTTCAATTTTCTTTTTAGCCTTTTTTCCTGCTTTTATTTTTAGTGATTCTATGTCACTTTTTAAGCAATTTTATGTACTTGGTTTTGTTTTTATTATAACGTCTTTTGTAGTGTTTTCTTCTTTTGTGATATTGTCAGGTTTTTTTTCAAAATTATTTTTGAATTCACCAAAAAAGATAAAACTCCTAAAGCGTTTGCAGGTCGGTTTTTTTATTGGAATTGCAGTGCTGATTTTAAGAGGGTAAAATAAATTTCAGATATTATTATTCGTAAATTTTTAAAACCTCGTTTTGTGCTTTGATTGCACTAATAAATTCATTCTTCATTTTTTCTGTAAGTTCTTTAACAGAGGGATTGTCTTGGATATTTGTAACACCTTGACCTGCAGACCATATGGTGCTCCATGCTTTGGCTTCTTGTTCCATTGCATTGAGTTCGTTTCCAAAGTCAATTTTTTTGGTGCGCAACAGCATTTCTTCTGTAATGCCCATAGCCTCAAGACTAGGGCGGAGGAAGTTTGCAGAAACTCCTGAAATCGCTGCAGTATACACAATATCACTAGCACCAGAATTGATGATCATATTTCTATAATCTTCGGATGCTTTGCTTTCTTTTGTATTAATAAATCGTGTGCCCATATAAGCTAAATCTGCACCAATCTGTAATGCTGATGCAACATCTCTACCGTTGGAAATACATCCAGAAAGTAAAATGGTTTTTTTGAAAAACTTTTTAATTTCAGCAACAAATGGCATAGGATTTAGTGTTCCTGCATGGCCACCAGCTCCAGCCGTTACCAAAATCAATCCGTCTACCCCAGCTTCTGCAGCTTTTTCGGCATGTCGTTTTTTGATGACATCATGAAATACAAGACCTCCATAGCTATGGATTGCACCAACAAGTTGTGGCACGGCGCCTAGCGAAGTGATGATCAATGGAACTTTGTGTTTTACACAAATAGCCAAATCTGCTTGAACTCTTGGATTTGTATGATGTACAATTAAATTAACTCCAAAAGGTGCTGCTTTTTTTCCAGTTTCTTTTTCAAAAGCTTCAAGTGCGGCTTTGATTTCAATAATCCATTCCTCAAAGCCTTCAGTTGTACGTTGGTTGAGCGCTGGAAATGTACCAACTATACCGTTTTTACAACACTCTATTACTAATTTTGGGCCAGAAATTAGAAACATTGGGGCTGCAACAACAGGAAGATTTAGTGTATTGATAAAACTTGGTTTGCTCATATATTTTTTATTTTAAAGATAGCAATTAAAAAAATAGGGATTTAAATTTTAAGATAAAATTAGCTTGTCCTATTGGAATATGATTTTGTTTCAGGTTTAGGACTTTTTTAAACATGTTTTAAATCCTTAAAAAAGAGAATATTTTTTTGAATGATTAATAATTTTAAGGCCTATAATTACCAAATCCATAATTTGCTATAATCATTATGAATTAAGAAGTTAGCTTTCTTATCTTTACTCTTGATTTAATAAATTTTCATGGCAGTTCAACCAAAATTAGAGCGTTTCAAAAAAAATGTATTATCTAAATTTCAGATATACAACAGTATCTTTATGACTTTACCTTTTGACCAAATCACCAAAACAGGGGTGTTGTTGCCTTTGTTTCATGAAACTTGTGAAAAAGGTTATGCTGCAGGAGATGATCCAAGTACAATTGTAGATACATTTTTTCAAAAATATCAAGCAAGACGTACAAAGAAGAGCCAGATTAAATTATTATTTAGATTTATACAATACATTGAGCGTCAGGTGGTTTTATTTGATGCCATTGAAGATGCCGCTTTTCCAGTCATCAATAACATGGACGGAATTGGTACGCTTCGTAGCTTAAAAGAAAAAGCTTTTTCGGAAAATAAAATAGATGAATTAAAAGCTTATTTGGACGAATTTAAGGTGCGAATTGTACTTACAGCGCATCCTACTCAGTTTTATCCAGGTTCAGTTTTGGGGATTATAACCGATTTAACTGAGGCTATAAAAGATAACGATCTGAGCCGTATCAACAGTTTGTTGGCACAACTAGGGAAAACACCATTTTTCAAACATGAAAAACCAACACCATACGATGAGGCGGTAAATTTAATATGGTATCTCGAAAATGTATTTTATGATTCTTTTGGATCTATATTTGATTATATTCAACAGAATATTTATGACAATAAAGTCATAAAAAATGAAATTATTAATATTGGTTTTTGGCCTGGTGGTGACCGCGATGGAAATCCGTTTGTTCTTCCAGATACAACGCTTAAAGTAGCAGGACTGCTCAAAAAGTCAATTTTAAAGAATTACGCAAGAGATTTGAAAAAGCTCAAGCGAAAATTGACATTTAGAGATGTTGAAGATCGCGTTGATCAATTGATAAAAGATGCATATAATGGGTATGCTAATCCTGGAGTTTTTGATTTGGATGCTTTTGTTAATGAATTAAAAGATATTCGAAAAGTTGTCTCAAGAGACCATCATTCTTTGTATTTAAGTGAAATTACAAGTTTGATTAATAAAATTCAACTTTTTGGACACCATTTTGCGGCCCTTGATATTCGTCAGGATAGTAGAATTCATCATAAAGTATTTTCAAAAATTGTTGAAAAATCTAAGCAAATAAATAACAGTATTTTTCCAAAAAATTACGAAGAGCTATCAGAAGACGAACAAATTGATGTGTTATCCAAAGTTGATGGAGTTTTGGACACTTCTATTTTTGAAGATGAATTGGTTAAAAATACGCTTCAAACCATAAAAGTTGTCAAAGAAATACAGCAGACTAATGGAGAGCAAGGGGCGCATCGCTATATCATTAGCAATAACCAGACAGCCCTAAACGTCATGCAGCTGTATGCCATGTTAAAATTGGTGGCTTTCAATGACAAACTTTCCATAGATATTGTACCCTTGTTTGAAACAGTAACAGATTTGGAAAATGCTCCAAAAGTGATGGAGCAATTGTACACAAACAAAGCTTATAAAGCGCACCTGAAGTCTCGAGGACAAAAGCAAACCATAATGTTAGGATTTTCAGATGGTACAAAAGACGGTGGGTATTTTATGGCGAATTGGGCAATTTTTAGAGCAAAAGAAGCGCTCACCAAAGTATCAAAAGAGTACAATATTGATGTTGTGTTTTTTGATGGACGAGGTGGTCCGCCAGCACGTGGTGGAGGAAAAACACATCAGTTCTATGCTTCTTTAGGACCAACAATTGAGGATAAAGAAGTTCAGCTTACTATTCAAGGTCAAACAATTAGTTCAAATTTTGGAACACCAGACTCGTCAAAATATAATTTGGAGCAACTCATTAGTTCTGGTTTATCCAACAGTTTAGGTTCTGAAAATAAAGGATTTTCAGACGAAGACCGTCAAACAATGAATGAGTTGGCTACTTTGAGTTATCAAACCTATCAGGACTTTAAAGCCCATCCAAAGTTCATTCCTTATTTAGAGCGCATCAGTACGTTGAAATATTATGCAAAAGCTAATATCGGTAGTCGTCCATCCAAAAGGTCTAAATCAGATCGTTTGATTTTTTCAGATTTAAGAGCCATACCTTTTGTGGGATCTTGGAGTCAACTAAAACAAAATGTCCCTGGATTTTTTGGTGTAGGTACCGCTATTCAATCTTTTGAAGAACGAGGTGAACTTTATAAAGTGGTTGCGCTTTACAATAATTCTAGTTTCTTTAAAACGTTGTTGGAAAACAGTATGATGTCTTTGAGTAAATCGTTTTTTGCTTTGACAAAATACATGGCCGATGATGAAGAATTTGGTGAATTCTGGACCATCATTTATAATGAATATCAACTTACTTTACGTTTGTTACTAAAAATTACGGGCTACAAAGAGTTGATGGAAAATGAGCCTAGTGGAAAGGCTTCTATAGACGTGAGAGAGTCTATTGTACTGCCATTGGTAACCATACAGCAATATGCTCTTAGGAAAATTCAACATCTTCAAAAACAAAAAACTGTTCATAAGGAGCAAGTTGAAGTTTTTGAAAAAATTGTAACACGTACACTCTACGGTATCATCAATGCGAGTAGAAACTCTGCCTAACAAAACATAACCCTAAAGTATTTTGCTTTAGGGTTTTTTCTTTCTAAATAATTAATGAGAACCAAAATTGATGTTTTTTAAAAATCATCAATTAGAATGCATCATGGTCTCATTTACTTTGATGTAAGTAAACTCTATTCAACGAAAAAAGCCCCTAGATACGAATACCCAAGGACTTTTTAATCACAAACAAAAAAATGGTTTAATATTTTAGAAGCTGTAGATCGCAGCAACTATAAATGCAGCTAAAGAATCTGAAGCATCGCCATCACTGTCAACGTAAGGCTTACTATCACTCCAAGAATCTAATCTGATTTCTGGCTTGATTGTTAAGTTTTCAACAGTGTAGCTTCCTGTAAGTGTAGCTGCAAAAACACTAGGTAAATCATCTACTCCGTCAGCGTGGTATCCAAAAAGTTCACCTCTTAGACCTACTGAAAAATCTTCAGAAGTAGCTAGTTGTGGGTAAAGTGCAACACCGTAGAACCCAGCATCGTCGCTCACTTGGTAAGCTCCGTTGATTCCTAAGAAAAAGTCATCTGAAAGATCAAATCCACCAGTATAGTCGATCTCAAATCCTAATACTTCTTCGTCATCATAATAAAGATTAAGGTACTGACCTGCATATCCTAACTGAGCACCTAAAGCATATCCACCTGTTGTGTTGTTGTTAACATCTGTAGGGTTCATTAAAGCAAGCATTAAGCTAACATCGCTTCCTAAATCAAAGTCAGCTTTTAAACCAACATGTGAAAAAGGTCCGTTAGAAAATAAATAAGACGTACTGTAGTTAAAGTTTCCTGCAGGAGAAATAACTTCATAACCTAGAAATGTATTGAAACGACCCATTGTAAGTGTCGTAGATTCAGATACGTTCCAGTACGCATACAATTGGTTGAGGTTGTACCCTCCAACAGCTGCATCTGCTCTTGGTCCAAAAACAACATCGGCAACAACACCTGTTTTTTCACCTTCATAAGAAGCAATAAGGTTTGCCATTCCTAATGCAAAACCTGTTTCATCAGCAAAAGAAGTTCCGAATGACTGCGTAACGTCATCTCCAGCTGATAGGTTAGATTGATAATAAGCGTCTACTGTTCCAGAAATAGATAGAGTTGGCTCTTCGTCTTGTGCAAAAGCAGCAAAAGAAACTGCGATTGTTAATAGTGTAAAAATTTTTTTCATAATAAAATTAGTTTAATTTTTAGTGATTAATGCCCCAAACTTACGTCATAAACACATAAACCCCTAAATAAATAGGGTGTTATATATAATTTTTATGTACTTAATAAAATTAACCCTATTTATTTTAGGGGTGTAATATAAATTATTTATAAAATTATCATATTCACATTATGATTTTTCGCATAAAGCCAATTTTTGATGATTTTTTGGGAAGAAATAATTGTGAATTTTGATTTAATATGTCGCTATGCTGAAATTTGAAATTTTGAAAAAAAAGGCATTAATAATTCATCAAAAACAATAGGGTCAAAATATCTAAAATACATTTTAAAGCCTTTAAAATATTAAAATCATAATAATTTATTAAACATTGTTATCAGTCCTGTTTTTGTTCTTATATTTCGTTTCTATTTTGTTGAAAACTAACAATTTAAAACCAAGCATATGTTGAAAAAACAAGGAATGTATTTGCCAGAATTCGAGCACGATAATTGTGGTGCTGGATTTATTTGTAGTTTAGAAGGAAATAAATCTAATGATATTATTCATAAGGCGCTTCAGATTTTGGAACGTCTAGAACACAGAGGAGCAGTTAGTTCTGATGGAAAAACAGGTGATGGTGCAGGAATTCTCACTGACATCCCTCACGAGCTTTTTGTAAATGATTGTCCTTTTGATTTACCAAGTTATGGACAGTATGCAGCTGGTAATGTGTTTTTACCCAAAAAAGAGAACCAAAGAAATTATTGTATCTCTGTTTTTGAAAAATGTATAAAGGAGCAAGGACTTAATGTTTTGGGCTGGAGAGAAGTACCAGTTGATCCTTCTGTTCTTGGAACTATCGCTCAGGAAACTGAACCTGAAGTAAAGCAAATTTTTATTGCTAAAAATAATGAACAGCAAGACGATTTTAATTTTAATTTAAAACTTTTTATTGCGCGCAAAAAAGCTGAACACGAAATTTATAATTCTAAACTTTCGGAAAGTAATTTTTTCTATTTACCGAGTCTTTCAACAAAAGTTATTATATATAAAGGACTACTCATTCCTGAAGATATAAAACTATATTACAGAGATTTAGAAAATCCTTTATTTGTAACACGACTTGCATTGGTGCATCAACGTTTTTCGACCAACACGTTTCCCACTTGGGATTTGGCACAACCTTTTAGATATATGTGTCACAATGGAGAAATTAACACCCTTCGTGGCAACGTGTCTCGAATGCTTTCTAGAGAAGCATTGCTCAAAAGCGATTGGTTTGGTGAAGATATCAAATCCGTATTACCAATAATTCTTCCAAACAAATCAGATTCAGCATCTATGGATATGGCTGTAGAACTATTGCTAATGACAGGCCGCTCTTTACCAGAAGTAATGATGATGCTAATTCCAGAAGCATGGGAGAAAAATGACGAAATGTCTTCTACAAAAAAGGCATTTTATGAATACAACTCATGTTTGATGGAGCCATGGGATGGTCCTGCTTCTATTCCTTTTACAGATGGTAATTATATAGGCGCCGTTTTGGATAGAAACGGACTTAGACCGTCTAGGTATTCTGTTACAAAAGATGGTTATGTTATTATGTCTTCGGAGATAGGAGTCATTGAGTTGGCACCAGAAAATGTTGCCCATCATGGACGTTTGGAGCCTGGTAAAATGTTCCTTGTTGATATGAACGAAGGTCGGATTGTAAATGATGAAGAAATCAAAGAGCACATTGCTGCACAACAACCATATCGCAAATGGCTCGATGACCAACTTGTTTACTTGAAACAAATCCCTTATAATGATTGTCCAATTTTTCTTAATCAAGAGTCTTTAGATAAAAGAAAAGTACTTTTTGGATATACCCAAGAAGATATCAGAACAATTATATTACCAATGGCCAATCAAGCCAAAGAACCAATAGGTTCTATGGGAAGTGACACCCCACTTGCACTTTTGTCCGAAAAGCCACAATTGATATATAATTATTTCAAGCAGTTATTTGCTCAGGTAACTAACCCGCCTTTGGACGGTATTCGAGAGGAATTGATTACAGATATTAGTCTAACTTTAGGCAGTGATCATAATATCTTTGAAATTAATGAGGCGCATTGTCAAAAATTAAAAATTCAAAATCCTGTAATTTCTAAACAGGATTTGGATAAAATTAAAAGTTTCGATAATCCCAACTTTAAAATTTCTTCTGTTCCTATTTTATATGACATAAATAAAGGACACAATGGTTTGGAAGATGCTTTGGATGAACTTTTAAAAACAGTCTCTTCTCATGTTGATAATGGGACTAATATTTTGATTTTATCCGACAGAAAAGTTTCAAAAGACAAAGCACCTATACCTGCTCTTTTGGCCTGTTCGTTCATCAATAGCGGATTACAGAAATTGGGAAAGCGTTCTAAAATCAGCATCATAATAGAATCTGCAGAGCCTAGAGAAGTACATCACTTTGCATTGCTATTTGGCTATGGAGCTAGTGCTATAAACCCTTACATGGTTAACGAAATTATTGAGGACGAAGTTTTAAGTCTTGATCCAAAAGCTGATACAGAAAAAGCCATTGCCAATTATAACAAAGCCGTTGGTAAAGGGATTTTAAAGGTGATGAATAAGATTGGTATCTCTACACTAAATTCTTATCGCGGGTCACAATTATTTGAATGTATTGGAATCAATACAAATGTAGTTGACAAATATTTTCCAAAAACTGCAACTCGAATTCAAGGTGTAGACTTGCATCAAATAGAAAAAGAAATTTCTAAGCGTTATGCCTCTGCTTATGTCAAAAAAGCAATTGATGCCAACCTAGATTTAGAAATGGGAGGTCAATACCGTTGGAGAAGAAATGGAGAGCATCATTTGTTTAATCCACTTTCTATCGCCAAACTTCAAGATTCGGTACGAACAAATAAGCCTCAAAAATATAAGGAATATTCGGAGTTGATAAATAATCAATCCAAACAACTAATGACGATTCGAGGATTGTTTGAATTTACAAATTACGATCCTATTCCTTTAGAAGAAGTAGAGCCATGGACAAACATTGTTAAGCGTTTTAAAACAGGTGCAATGTCCTATGGTTCCATTAGTAAAGAAGCCCATGAAAACTTAGCAATAGCGATGAACAGAATTGGTGGAAAGAGCAATTCTGGGGAAGGCGGTGAAGATCAAGAACGTTTTTACAAAAATGCCAATGGCGATTGGAAGAATAGCGCCATCAAACAGGTGGCTTCTGGGCGATTTGGTGTGACATCAAATTATTTGTCCAATGCCAAAGAAATTCAAATTAAAATGGCACAAGGCGCCAAACCAGGAGAGGGTGGGCAGTTACCAGGACCAAAAGTAAACCCTGATATTGCAAAAACACGAAATTCCACTCCTTATGTAGGTCTAATTTCGCCACCACCACACCACGATATATATTCTATTGAAGATTTATCGCAGTTGATTTATGATTTAAAATCCGCGAATCGAGAAGCACGTATCAATGTAAAACTAGTATCAGAAGTTGGTGTTGGAACTGTAGCGGCTGGTGTAGCCAAAGCAAAGGCAGATGTGGTTTTA
>CBFHNG010000027.1:0-25756 GCA_965657165.1 Flavobacteriaceae bacterium | reverse complement strand
AATTAAACGATATGGAATACCATTTTTTTGTGCCACTTCAAACGTAAATGAACTGCCCGCTTGACCAATGACTAATTTGAAAATAGGTAAAAGTGTTTTTTCGTCAAACAGCATATTCGCATTTTGAATATGGGGCAATTCGTTGGCCAAAAGCTTCAAATTACTGTAGTGTGTTGTGATGATGCCAAAAGCCTCACGTTCATAAAAAACCTCCAAAAAGGTTTCGGCCAAAGCCCCGCCCAGTTCTGGATCACTTCCTGTTCCAAATTCATCAATCAAAAACAAGGTTTGTTTGGTGCATTTTTTTAGAAAATGATTCATTTGTTTGAGACGATAACTGTAGGTACTCAAATGATTTTCAATGGATTGGTTATCACCAATATCACTTAAAATGGTTTCAAAAAAACACATTTTGGACCGTTCATGAACAGGAATTAATAGCCCCGATTGCATCATCACTTGTAGCAATCCAACCGTTTTTAGAGTAATACTTTTTCCTCCGGCATTGGGGCCAGAAATCACAATAATTCTGCTATCGGTAGCCATTTGAATGGTTTGAGGAAAGGTTTTTTTCTTTTCTTCATTATTGGCCACCAAAAGCAAAGGATGATAAGCATCTCTTAAAAACAATTCTTGTGTTTCACTGATTTGAGGTCGAATGGCGTTAATTGATTTTCCATATTTAGCTTTGGAGTAGAGTACATCCATAAGCGTTAAATATTCCTGATATTGCTCCAAAAGGGGTTTAAATCCTCTAATAAAGTTCGTCAATTCAAGAAGTATACGTTTAATTTCTTCGGTTTCTTCAAACTCCAAATTGTTTAAATCACGCTGATAACTTTGTGTAGTATCAGGTTCTATATAAACAATACTTCCTGTTTTGCTAGCCCCTAAAATACTCCCTTTGACTTTTCGGCGATACATGGCTTTGACGGCCAAAACACGCCTGTTTTCCATAACAGTTTCACGGATTTCATCCAAATACTCTGCGTTGTTGTAATGACTAAGCGCTGCATTAAAACTCGTATTTATCTTTGTTCGTACCGATTGTATGGATTTTCTTAAACTATAAAGTGTTTCTGAGGCATCATTTCGAATTTCACCATACTTATTGATGATGCTATTGATTTGATCAGAAATTAAAGATGTTTTTTCTAGTTGCTCCGAACGTTCAAAAAGGAGGGGGTAATATTCATGAAATTTTTTGAAAAACTTCAAAAGAATATTAGTGGTAATGGATAGCGATGCAATTTTTCGAAACTGTTCCACTTCCAAAAAATTATTTTCGATTCTTAAAAGCTTTAACTCCTCAGCGATGTCTTCAAAACCATGGTTGGGGATTCGGTTTTCATTTTCAAAAGAGGATATAAATTCATGTGTCAAGTCCAACATATAAACCGCATCTTTTTGATTTCCATAAGGTTTAAGGTGTTGAATTTTTGCTTTTCCAAGTTGAGTGACAGAAAACATTGCAATTTGAGCAATTACTGCATCAAACTCTAAATCATCTAAGGTTTTTTGAGAAATTTTTATCATACTCCAAAAATCGAAAGCAAATTTAGGTATTAATGTTTAGAATATCCTTTAAATTTCTTTTCTTAGCATTTATTTAAGACCCCAAAAAGATGTAAGCTATGCGTAAATTACACGACAGTTGGAAACCCATTTTAGCTCCAGAATTTAAAGCCCCCTATTTTTTGGATTTAGTAGATTTTATAAAAAAAGAATACGAATTTCAGACATGTTATCCTCCAAAAGAACAAGTGTTTAATGCTTTTACTTTATGTCCTTTATCAGATTTAAAAGTTGTAATTATTGGCCAAGACCCCTATCATGGCGTAGGCCAAGCCAACGGATTATCGTTTTCAGTTAATGATGGTATAGCACACCCGCCATCATTAGTTAATATTTTTAAGGAATTACAAACGGATTTGGGAATTCCCTATCCAAAAAGTGGTGATTTGAGTTCTTGGGCTTCTCAAGGGGTTTTGCTTTTAAATGCAACCTTAACAGTTAGAGCAGCAGAGGCGGGAAGTCATCAAAAAAAGGGTTGGGAACAGTTTACAGATTATGTAATTAAAGCAATTTCTAGCGAAAATTCTGATGTTGTTTTTATGCTATGGGGAGGCTTTGCACGAAAAAAAGCAAAACTGATAGATAGAAAAAAGCATTTAATTTTAGAAAGTGGCCATCCTTCGCCACTGAGTGCGAATCGAGGGTATTGGTTTGGAAATCAGCATTTTAGTAAATGCAATACATTTTTAAAGTCAAAACATAAATCCCCTATAAATTGGCAATTAGATTGATTTTACTAATTCAGAATAGGGGAGTTTACGACCTATAATATCCAAAGCTATCAATTGTTGTTGTACTGCTTCAATTGTATTTTCATCAATATTTTTTTGCGACCATTCTGTACTATCTAACCACGCTTGTACATCTTTTTGTTTTTGTCCATAGCGTTTGGATATAATTTGATCTATTTCGGGAATGGATTTAAAATCTTTAGAAATGCCGTTGATGATTTCCAAAACTGAGTGTAATACATCAGAATTGTTTTTGATAAATTCATTTCTAGCTGCAATCACAAAACAAGGCCAAGGTGTAGGGCATTCCCCAATGCGTCTAAAAGTTTTGTTGTCGACAAGTGGTTTTGTGGTAAATTTTTCCCACATAAAATAATCTGCTTCGCCATCTGTTAATGCACGTATACCACCCTCAAGATTTTTAACAATTTTAAATTTCAAATCATGGTCGGTATCCCAGCTCAATTGTTGTGCATTAACATAAGCCATTAAATGCGATCCAGAGCCTTTTCGACTTATTGCAGCATTTTTGTTTTTCAGTTCTGAGAGGTCTAAGTATGGCGATGTTTCAGCCACATGAATGCCCCAAATTAACGGCGATTGTACAAAAGTTTGTACAATTTTACTTTGGTTGCCGTCTGTAATTGCTTTTACAATGCCTTCGGTAAGTACAACAGCCAAATCTATGGTATTGTTTTCCAAAGCCTGAACCATTTCTCCTGTTCCTCCATGGCAGTCTGTCCATCGCAAATTAATACCTCTACTTCTAAATGCTTTACTTTTCAACCCTAAATACCAAGCATAGTTAAAATGCTCTGGTACACCACCAATTCGAACCTCCTTCATTAACAAGTTAATTTTTTTAAAGTGTATTTAATCAATTGATCCACAGTTTCTTCAGAATTTTTACTGAATGTCCCATTGGCTCTATTGGCCAAAATGGCGTTCATAGAGCACGCTTGGTGTCCCAATAATTTTGATAACCCATAAATTGCAGAAGTTTCCATTTCAAAATTGGTAATTCTTAAGTTTTCAAAACGAAATGATTGCAATTTATCTCTAAAAATACTGTCTTTTGGTTGCAAACGCAATATTCTGCCTTGAGGGCCATAAAATCCTCCACAAGTGGCGGTTATTCCATATTGTATATTGTTGTCTAAAAGTTGAGTTTCAAGCGACTTTGAATTTTGAACAACAACAGGCTTTGCGCGTTCAGAATCCCAATTGGTATGTTTGCAAAACGCAGTTTCAATAGCTGTGTTTTGAATCCTTTTTATTTGATATGATTGCAACATACCATTGATGTCTATTGCATAAGAACTTAACAAAAAAGAGTCTACAGGAATATCGGGTTGAAGCGCTCCAGAAGTGCCAATACGTACAATTTTTAGAGACGTCAAATCAGGTTTAATACGTCGAGTTTTAAAGTCAATATTCACTAATGCATCCAATTCATTTAAAACAATATCAATATTATCAGAACCAATTCCCGTAGAAATTACAGAAATTCGCTGCTTATTATACACTCCAGTATGTGTTTTAAATTCTCGTTTTTGAATTTTAAATTCTATCGAATCAAAATAGCGCGACACATGGTCTACTCGGTCAGGATCGCCAACGGTAATTACGATTGGCGCAAGGTGCTCTGGTCTCAAATTGAGATGGTAAATACTCCCGTCTGGATTTAAAATTAATTCAGATTTTTTGATGCTCATACATTTTAGTTTATCCTCCAACACGTTTGACATGAAATCCTAAATCTTTTAGAAATTCCATGATTTTATCTCTGTAATCCCCTTGAATGATAATGCTTTCTTTTTTAAAACTTCCTCCTACACTAAATTCTCTTTTCAATTTAGAAGTTAAAGTTTTAAAATCAGCATCCGCACCAGTGTAACCCTCAATAATAGTAATGGGTTTACCTTTACGCTTTTCATATTTGCAAATCAATGGGGCGTCCTGCATCCACAAACCATGATTTTTTTCGGAGTTGCTTTGTGCTTTGGTTTCTTTATGATCAGGGAAAAGATGTTGCAGTTGATCTCTTAAGTCCATTATTTTTTGGCTAACCCTAATTCTTTTAGGCGTTGATTTAAAAACTCTCCAGCGGTGATATCTTCAAATTGTTTTGGGTTATTTTCATCAATGCAACTTTCTAAAACATCCAATTTCATGGCGCTAATAGGGTGCATAAAAAATGGTATAGAATAACGTGATGTGCCCCACAACTCACGAGGTGGATTTACAACTCTGTGGATGGTTGATTTTAGTTTGTTATTCGTGTGGCGAGAAAGCATGTCACCAACATTGATCATCAATTCATCATCTTCTGCAATGGCATCAACCCAATCTCCATTGTGGTTTTGGACTTGGAGTCCACGACCTTGGGCACCCATTAAAAGCGTGATTAAATTGATATCTCCGTGTGCAGCAGCACGCACTGCTTTTTCAGGTTCTTGTTTTATAGGAGGATAGTGTATAGGTCTTAAAATACTATTACCATTATGGATAAATTCATCAAAATAAGTTTCTTCCAATTTTAAATGCAATGCTAATGCTCGTAAAACATATTTTGCTGTTTTTTCTAGCATTTTGTAGGTTTCTTTTCCTGTAGTATTAAATTCAGGAAGTTCTTTAACTTCTACATTTGAATGATATTCATCCTCTAACTCAGGATTATTTTCTACGTATTGACCAAAGTGCCAAAACTCTTTCAAATCACCTTCTTTGCGGCCTTTTGCACTTTCTTTACCAAATGAAACATAACCGCGTTGTCCTCCAATTCCTGGAACTTCATATTGTTGTTTTTTTTCTAAAGGCATATCAAAAAACTTTTTCACTTCGCTGTATAAAGAGTTTACTAACGAGTCGTCAAGAAAATGGCCTTTGAGTGCTACAAATCCAATGGTTTCATAGGCATGTCCAATTTCAGAAACAAATTTTTGTTTGAGTTGTAAATCTTCAGACAAAAATTCTTGAAGGTTTACACTAGGAATTTTATTCATAATCAATACAATACTTTACACAAATATATGAAATCAATAAGTTATTTTGTTGTGTTTTAAAATTTGATGTGTCAGTTCATATTTATTTTTTACATTTGACTAAAACGTTTTCGAAATTCTTTGAAGTCAATTTTTTCATATTCACCGTTTAAGGTTTCTAAAAAGATCAAGCTAGAGCTCTATTTCAATATGCTCAAGTCGAGAATGATTGAAGAAAAAATGTTGATTCTTTTGCGCCAAGGAAAAATTTCAAAGTGGTTTTCAGGAATTGGTCAAGAAGCTATTTCAGTTGGGGTGACAATGGCATTACAAAATGATGAGTATATTCTTCCAATGCATCGAAATTTAGGTGTATTTACCACAAGAAGAATTCCATTAGAACGTCTTTTTTCTCAGTGGCAAGGGAAAGCGAGTGGTTTTACCAAAGGCCGAGATCGCTCTTTTCATTTTGGCACACAAGAGTATAAAATAGTAGGAATGATATCGCACTTAGGCCCACAACTTGGTGTTGCCGATGGCATTGCATTATCTCATATTTTAAGAAATGAAGCCAAACTGACTGCCGTTTTTTCTGGAGAAGGGGGAACTAGCGAGGGGGATTTTCATGAAGCCCTCAATGTGGCCTCTGTATGGAACTTGCCTGTATTGTTTTGTATTGAAAACAACGGATATGGATTATCTACTCCAACAGATGAACAATACAAGTGCAAGCATATTGCCGATCGAGGAATAGGTTATGGAATGGAATCTTATATCATCGAAGGCAACAATGTTTTGGAGGTGTATTCAGAAGTTAATAAAATTGCCAAAAGTATTCGAAAAAATCCACGTCCAGTTCTTATAGAATTTAAAACCTTTCGCCGCCGTGGGCACGAAGAGGCGAGTGGTACAAAATATGTTCCTAAAGATTTAATGAATTTTTGGGAAACCAAAGACCCGATTTCAAATTTTGAAGCATTTTTAGTCAAACAAGACATTTTATCAACATCTAAAATTCAGAATTTAAAAACAGAAATTTCGAATGAAATTCAAAACGGTTTGGACTTGGCTTTTGCCGAAGACGCTATCGTTGCAGATTTAGAAACAGAACTTAAAGATGTGTATAAAAGTTTTGATTTTCAAGAGATTAACCCAAATCAATCTTTAAAAGAACTTCGCTTTGTAGACGCCATTTCTGAAGGCTTAAAACAGTCTATGATGCGTTATTCTGACTTGGTGATTATGGGGCAAGACATTGCCGGATATGGCGGTGTTTTTAAAATAACTGATGGATTTGTAGATCTATTTGGAAAATCTCGAGTTCGAAATACACCCATTTGTGAGTCGGCTATTGTTGAAGTCGCTATGGGTTTGTCTATCGCTGGCATCAAATCTGTGGTTGAGTTACAATTTGCAGATTTTGTAAGCTCAGGTTTCAATCCCATTGTTAACTATTTGGCCAAATCACACTATCGCTGGGGGCAAGAGGCCAATATTGTTCTCCGAATGCCATGTGGTGCAGGTGTAGGAGCAGGCCCTTTTCATTCTCAAACCAATGAGGCTTGGTTTACAAAAACTCCTGGACTAAAAGTGGTGTATCCCGCATTTCCTTTGGATGCTAAAGGACTTTTGGCTACAGCAATTGAAGATCCAAATCCTGTACTTTTTTTCGAGCACAAAGCACTTTATCGCAGCGTTAGACAAGATGTTCCAACAGATTATTATACAATTCCTTTTGGAAAAGCAGCACTACTCAATGAAGGAAATGATGTGACGATTGTTTCCTATGGCGCAGCCGTACATTGGGCCCTTGAAATCCTAGATAATAACCCTAATATTTCTGCTGATTTGATTGATTTGCGCTCACTTCAACCTCTGGATATGGATTGCATTTTAAATTCAGTTAAAAAAACTAACCGTGTAATTATTCTTCAAGAAGATTCTATTTTTGGCGGTATTGCCAGTGATATTTCTGCACAAATTATGGAACAAGCCTTCGAATACCTAGATGCCCCAGTGCAGCGGGTAGGAAGTTTAAATACCCCAATTCCATTTGCAAATTCCCTAGAACAGCAGTATCTTGCAAAGCGTAATTTTGAGACCGCTCTCAAAACGCTTTTAGAGTATTAAAATGGACTATTTAGAACTTTTTTTTAAGGCTTTTTTAGGCACTGTTAAATGGACATGGCGTTCCATTACTTTTGATGTGCCATGGCATCAAAATTATTTTTGGGGACTGATTGTCATTTCTCTTGTAGTTTTTGCTTTTGAATTTGCATTTCCTTGGAGAAAAGAGCAAAAAATCTTTAGGAAAGACTTTTGGCTGGATGGATTTTATATGTTCTTTAATTTCTTTATTTTCAGTATTTTTATTAGTGGATTTTATAAATGTATTTCTAAATTTTCGAGTGATATTTTAGGTATAAAAATGACGAGTCTTTCTATTTTAGATTTATCTAATTTCTCGCCCATAGTTCAGTTGCTTATTTTTTTTGTTGTACTTGATTTTGTACAGTGGTTTACACATACATTATTGCATCGTTACGATTTTTTGTGGAAATTTCATAAGGTTCACCACTCAGTAAAAGAAATGGGTTTTGCAGCACATTTGCGTTATCACTGGATGGAGAATATTTTGTACAAACCTCTAAAAGTTTTAGCGTTAATGCTCATAGGAGGTTTTCAGCCCGAACAAGCTTTTGTGGTACATTTTTTGGCGATTGCCATTGGTCATTTAAATCATGCCAATATTAAATTGGACTATGGTCCGTTGAAGTACATTTTTAATAACCCCATTATGCACTTGTATCATCATGCACACACCCTTCCAGAGCCCTTCAAAAATGGCGCAAATTTTGCGATTAGTCTGAGCGTTTGGGATTATATATTTAAAACAAACTATGTTCCAAAACCAGATAAAAATTTACGTCTTGGGTATAGTGATGATGCTAATATGCCTCAAAATTTTTGGGGACAGTTTCGTTATGGTTTTCGTAAAGGAGATTGATTTATGCGCTTTTTGAAGCCACAAAATCCATAATTAAAGCTGTAATCATTTTTCCTACATTATAATCCCTTTTTTTCGGATTTAATTTTGGTGCAGCTTCACAAATATGTAAATAAGCTGCATTAGAATGTTTACCCAAACTAAATACGAATCGTCGCGCTTGAGTGCTGTCAAATCCAGTAGGGGTCATGGCGCTACTTGGGCAATGCGCTATGGCATCGCAATCGACCTCTAGTCCAAAAGGTTGTTTGCTTACAAAATCATGTCCTTTTTTTAGAGCTTTTTTAAATGAAATTTCTTTTCTAATACTAATACTTTCATAAGAAATATACGCTATATTTTTAGTGTTTTCAATACTGTTAAATATAGATTCAGAGGTGTAATTTTCATGCACTCCAAAAACAAAATAGCGTTCCAAAAATCCCTCATCCATAGCGTAACTAAATCCATTGCCACTATGTCTGCCTTCGAGTCCTCTAAGGTCGGTATGGGCATCAAAATTAATGGCGTTTACTTTACTTTTTAAGGCCAATGCACAACCTTTAATCATGCCATATGCATTGTTGTGACCACCTCCAATGGCGATTGGGATTTTTCCATTTTTTTTAATCAAATGCACCAAATGAGTGACTTCATTATCTATAATAATTACTTTTTTTCGGAGTTTTTTTTCAATGTTATCATCACTCTTTTTGAACTCTATGTTATCGAAATCAAAATGCCCTAAAATAAGAAGATGGTTGGCCTTTGTAAAACGATTAGATTGAATATTTAAAAGCGTTTTTAGCACCGAATTCCAAGCATTTTTTGTTCCAGGTTTTCCAAAGTTTGCCCGTACACCGATGTCTTCTGAAATACCAAAAAGAACGAACTTAGCAGATGATTTTTCAAGTTGATTTTCAATAGATTTTTTGGAATTCCCGAAAGAAACATCTTCAAAAAATTTTGTTTCCCCTTCTCGTTTTTGAACAAGGTTTTTGGCTTTGCTATAGGTTAAAATTTTAAAATGTTTCATTTTATAGGTCTTCAAAAAATTTACCCTCAAGCATCACTTTTTCCACAGGGTTATGGCCAAATTCATAGGGAATTTGGTGGTAAGATTCCATTTTTTTGGTCAAAATAAGGTTGGCTTTTTTTCCAATCGTAATACTGCCATAATGTTCAGAAATTCCCATTGCATAAGCACCATTGATGGTTGCGGCATTAATGGCTTCTTCGGGGGTCATTTTCATTTTAATACAAGCCAAACTCACCACAAAATTCATATTTCCACTTGGTGCAGAACCAGGGTTGTAATCACTAGCCAGAGCTAGTGGTAGTCCTGCGTTTATAAGTTCTTGTGCAGGGGTGTAGGGAATGCCTAAGAAAAAGGAACAGCCAGGCAATGCAACAGGCATAGTTTTGGAGTTTTTAAGCGCTTCAATATCACTTTTAGAAAGTTCTTCCAAATGATCTACAGACAAGGCATTATGCTTTACGCCAAGAGCAACTCCGCCAAATGTATTGAATTGATTGACATGGATTTTTGGTTGTAAGTTGTAGGTTTTTGCTGCAGCTAAAATTCTATTGGTGTCATCGAGGTCAAAATATCCTTTTTCACAAAATACATCGATAAAATCTGCCAGATTCTCTTGACCAATTTTAGGAAGCATCTCATTGATGATCAAATCAATATAGGCGGTTTTATTGGATTTAAATTCTTCAGGAAGGGCGTGAGCCCCCAAAAATGTAGCTTTTATTTTCAGATTTGTTTCTTGTTTAATGCGTTGAATAACTCGAAGCATTTTTAGTTCAGCATCAACAGTAAGCCCATAGCCCGATTTGATTTCCAAAGCTCCAGTTCCCAGTTGGGTAAGATTTTGAATTCGTTCTATGGATTGTTTAAAAAGATCGTCCTCAGAAGTATTCTGAAGGGTTTTAGCAGAGTTTAAAATACCTCCACCACGTTTTGCAATATCTTCGTAACTCAATCCATTAATACGGTCCACAAACTCTTGACTCCGATTTCCAGCATATACCATGTGGGAATGACTATCGCACCAAGAGGGTAAAACCAATCGGTCGGTTGCATCAATGAGTTCATCACCGTTTTGAGCTCTAAAATCTGTCATTGAGCCAAAATCTGAAATACGATTATTTTCTACGATCAGAAAGGCATTATCGATTTTTGGAAGGGTTTTCATATCATCACCAGCCACTTTTTTTTGGTGATTAGGCCGCACTTGTAGCAACTCTCGAATATTGATAAAAACCTTACGCATTATTTTAGTTTAGACCACCAGTCATCTCTTCGGGTTTTACCCAAGCATCGTATTCTTCAGCAGTAACATACCCCAAATTGATGGCTTCCTCGCGAAGTGTAGTACCATTCTTATGGGCAGTATTGGCAATCTCGGCGGCTTTGTAATACCCAATTTTTGTGTTTAAGGCAGTAACGAGCATCAGTGAATTATTGAGTAATGCCTTAATAACTTTATGATTAGGTTCAATACCAGAAGCACAATGTTGTTCAAAACTCACACAAGCATCTCCAATCAGTTGCGCCGATTGTAACAAATTGGCGGCCATCATGGGTTTAAAGACATTTAATTCATAATGTCCTTGAGTACCACCAACAGTTATGGCCACATCGTTCCCCATGACTTGTGCACAAACCATGGTCAATGCTTCACATTGTGTGGGGTTCACTTTTCCAGGCATAATAGAGCTTCCTGGTTCGTTGGCAGGAATAATAATTTCTCCAATTCCAGAACGTGGTCCAGAGGCCATCATTCGGATATCATTGGCTATTTTATTGAGTGAAACAGCCAATTGTTTTAATGCGCCATGCGATTCCACAATAGCATCATGAGCGGCAAGCGCTTCAAATTTATTTTTAGCAGTAACAAATGGGAGGCCTGTAAATTCTGCGATATATTTGGCGACCAACACATCATATCCTTTAGGTGTATTTAGTCCTGTTCCTACGGCCGTACCGCCAAGGGCCAATTCACTAAGGTGTTCCAAAGTGTTTTTTAGTGCTTTTAAACCATGATCCAATTGAGAAACATAACCTGAAAATTCTTGTCCCAAGGTTAGAGGTGTTGCATCCATAAGGTGCGTCCGTCCAATTTTTACAACCTCTTTAAAATCTATTGATTTTTGATGTAAAGTATTTCGAAGTTGTTCTACACCAGGAATTGTGACTTCTATAATTTTTTTATATCCCGCAATATGCATTCCTGTAGGGAATGTATCATTGGACGATTGTGATTTATTCACATCATCATTGGGTTGAATGGTTTTTTCGCCTTCACCAATGGTGTTTCCGGCCAATTGGTGTGCTCTGTTGGCAATGACCTCATTGACATTCATATTGCTTTGTGTTCCAGAGCCTGTTTGCCAAATAACCAGTGGAAATTGTTCGTTGTGTTTTCCATCCAAAATCTCATCACAAACTTGAGCAATTAAATCTCGCTTTTCTTCAGAAATAACTCCTAATTCATGATTGGCAAAAGCTGCCGCTTTTTTGAGGTAAGCAAACCCGTAGACTATTTCCAGTGGCATAGACCCAGCAGCTCCAATTTTAAAATTATTTCGAGAACGCTCCGTTTGTGCGCCCCAGAGTTTATCAGCAGGGACTTGAACCTCGCCCATGGTATCTTTTTCTGTTCTGAATTTCATACAAATGGCTATTAATACTACAAATTTAGGTGTTTTTAAAGAATATGAACTAAAAAAGCCCTTAAAACATTACTGAATATCTTCAATTTTAAGATATAATGTATATTTTTGAAATCCTAAATCTAAATAAAATGAACTGCAAATTTTTTACCCTACTTCTCACACTATCTATTTTTATTCTGTCTTGTCGTAACACCAAACCCCCTTCAACTCAAACACAGAATCCAAAACGTGTTTTTAAGGGTAATGTTGTGATTGGACATGAAGCTCATAGTTTTAGCCCTTGTAACGACCAAAATGTATATTGGATTGATGGGAATCCAAAATTTGAACATTTAGATTCATTGTATCAAAAATTTCGATACCCAATGGCCTATTCGCCTGTTTATGTTGAAATGACTGCAACGTTGGATACGGTTTCGGAGCGCATTGGATTTGCCGAAGATTATGAGGGTTATATTTTAGTAGATTCTATTTTAAAAGTTGAAATGTTGGAGCCTTACAATGATTGTCATAACCATTTAGCTAATAGTACTGATCAAACATACGCAGCAGAACAAGTATCGTTTAATGTATTTAATTATGAATTTGGAAACTACACACACACAACGGTAACACCATTGGGGTTTAGAATTTTTGAGGATTATTTAAAACACACTGTTTTGGGGCAGTTAGAAAGTGTTCAAGTCGCTGATTTAGATAAAAATAGTTTTAAGGAATTATATGTTATTTACAATACACCAAAAGAAGATTTATCGACAAAGCTTTGGATATTAAGCAACGATGCCAATGACTTTGTCAAAACGGTCTATATTCCAAAATTTAAGAACAAAAAAGGGTATCGAGGTCATGACAGATTTACGTTTTACCCCAACTATTTGAAACGAGAATTTCCTCTTTATAACGATGATGATAAAGATAAACGGCCAACTGCAGGAACATGGGTAACTCACTATGGATTGAAACACAAAGGTGATGTAATATCTCTCGTTGAACTTCCAGGCGCCCATTGGCAGGGTGGGATAGATTGGAATTTAAATGATACGGGAACAGATTCAAAAACAGAACGCCAATGTTTTGAACATTATAATAAAAACAAAGGAAAAGTTGTTTCTAAATTGGAACTTCGTATTATGAACAACCAATTTGAAGGTCTTTTTGGTTGGGATGATGGTGAGACGGATAATTTTTATGGCACTTTAAAAAACGGCTGGATTGACGATCAATTATTTTTTGCAGAATACCACTATACAACAGAAGGTGAAGCTATGGTGCAAGAAGTGGTGTTTAAACAAATTCAACAGGGGTATTTGCAAGGGGAAGCTGAACTTTATGAAGATCATGGAGTCTTTAGAATTGACCGAAGCAAAGAAATTGATTTTGCAACAGGGTTATTTTTCAGGAAGACTGAATGTCCGTAAATAATCTGTTAATAATTTTAAATATTTACGTTGTAAAACAACAAATGTTGTCCTATATTTGCGCTAAGTTAATTTGAAAAAACACATTATGTTCGAATTTGATCAGTATTTAGGATTTTTAGCATTTATGACCATCCTTACCATAGGTTTTTGGTTGATGATTTTTTTACTCACTTTTGCCATTCCGTACTGGTTATTTGGCTCAGCTTTTGAAGCCTATAAAGAAAAACGTGCTGCTAAAAAAGCCAAATTAACAGAATAATAAAAGTTAACATTTTATCATCTCAACCAAGCTAAAATGCTTGGTTTTTTTGTATCTTTAGACCAGAAAAATAAACCCAAATCTATTTCTGCACCATGAAAATTGTTTTTTCAATGTTTTAGTATTTAGATTTATTTAAATCCTATCATGCTGTAAAGGACTGGCAATCTGTAATTTACACCAATTTGATTTTTAAAGATTTGAATTAAATATGTTTAATTTAAAAATCAAAAAAAATGAATACTTCACGTATTTTAACACTTGTTTTTATTTCTTTTTTAATATTTTCTTGTCACAAGGATACGGAACTAGGAAATAATTCTACGACTATTCCTGTCGAAGCTAAAGTTGAAAAAACAATTGAAAACGGAAGATTTGTATTTTCATCAAAAGCTTCTTTAGAGAAGACTATGGAAGAACTTGAAAATAATTCCATAGAAAACGTTGAAAAAGAATTTGAAAGCTATTATGCTTCAGGATTTAGATCACACACCCCACTGGTTAGCGAGCATAACGAAACTTTGCAAGAACAACTATCCAAGGAAATCATGGAACGCTACAGTGTACTACCAAATTCTATGGCCTACGGAACAACAACAGCCGTTTCTAATTATGAAGATGCACAATTTATTTCAGACCCACTTTTTGCGGCTGTTGTAAATCATAATGATGAATTGGTGGTAGGAGACTCCATTTATAAGTTTACTAAAGATTATGGGGTGTTTTTTGCACATCGTGAAGATATGGATGAACTCATCTCACATATAGACAGTATAAAAAATGCAGAACTAACAAGTAGAAGCTACTATAATATGGAGCCATGCATGATGCGACAGCAATATGGCGGGGTAACCCAAGTAAACGACAAAATTTCTAGATATGTACGCCGTTTAGAGCCAGGGGATGATTGCAATGGTGGTGGCTCTGGAGGTGGAGGTGGAAGCCCTTCGCCAGTCCCTAGTGTACCAGAAGAGGTAAGACTAAATAGAATTATTAATGGACTTCCTATTTGTGAGGGTCGTGATAATCGAATTCAAAACATATTTGGTAAGTGTTACTATTGCATAAATTATTTTGATCGTAAGCATAGAATTAAAACTGAATTTTGGGATCAAAAGTGGTTTATTTATGCTTCAGCTGGAATACAAGTCAGGACACAACGCAAGCGGTTTTGGATATGGTGGCGTTCAACGTCGGATGAAATTCATTTAGGAATCAATAAGATTGTCCTAAAATATAACAGTCCTGAACCTGAAATCAATTCATACTCTCATCCTGATTTGTTTAAAAATTATGCCAAAGCCCCAATATACATGTACAATAGAACGTTTTACACCACATATAATAAATCAACCAATTGGGTAGAAACCTCTATTAGTACGAAGGAATATGGTATTCCATTTTTTGACTACGACGATACAAATATTCTAAATATTTATATCCCAAAAGTTCCTCTTCTTAAAAATGAAATTGATATAGAGATTACTACAGGAAATTCTATTTATACCCAAAGCAATATTAAAAAACTATACGAATGGGGATATAATTTTCTAAAATCTAAAGCTGGAAGTAAGAAAAAGTTTGTTGTTACTCATCAAAAAAACGATAGAGAAATAGAGGTAATTTATTTTGCAGATCGTTTTAAAAAAACCAACAACAATCAGATTAAACACAAATTTTATTCTGGATTTAGTTTCAAACTTAAGTTTGCTTATTGCTTAGATTGTTCAGAAAATAAATTTGATTTTTCTGTTGGCGATTCTGGGCTTAAGTTTAGAGACTATACACATTATGAATTGGATTTTTATGGTTTGGCCAGAAGAGGAGCAACATGGCGGGGCAATAGAATGATACGCTAATCTAAAAATCTAAGATATGAAAAATAAAATCATGCTAGTAGCAGTAATAATTGTAAGTTTTGGTTACTCACAGAGTAAATGGGATTCCTCATTTGAATTAGATTTTGTGTTTCCAAATAGTAAGGACTATTTTTATAATGATAGCAACAAAAGAATTATTGACACAGAGTTAATGGACTCTGGCTTTTTATTAAATTCATTTGGAGTTCAAGCCAACTATAATTATTATATTTTTAAAAAACTTAGTATAGGCGTTTTAAGTGGGTTTCAAACACTGTCAAAGCCTAGTTTTTCAATGATAAAATTAGGTGGAGTTTTACGTTATTATTTTGTAGATAGAAACAATGTTTATGTTTATCTGCAAGATGCCAATAATTTCACTTTAAACAAGAAAAAATTTAAGAATGGAAATAATTTAAGACTTGGACTTGGTTTTCCGATTATTAAAAATGACAAGTTTAATATAGTGGGGAATATTTTTTTTGAACAAAACTATTTTAAATTGGATGACGCAAGACCATTATTGAATTTAGATGATGAAATACCTCGATCATTAACTGTCAAATCTTTTGGAATTAGTATTGGCATTAAATTTTAAAAGTTTTTACGGAATGGCCAGACGTGGTGGAACTTGGCGGGGCAATAGAATGATTAGAAAATAATAGTTTGTTATGAAAAAAATCATATTTATTGTTTTAATCTTTAATTCTATTTTTGGCTATTGTCAGAGTAAATGGTATTCTCAAATTGAACTCGATACAAACATTCCAAACCGTATGGAATACAATTACTCATTTATGAATCGTGGAACGGAAATAGATTTGGAATCAAAAATTGGAATTGCCCTTCAATATTCTATCAACAGATATATGTCCAAGCGCTTTAGCTTAGGGGGAGTTTTAAGGATTCACAGTCAGTATGGACCAAAGTTTTTTTCGTTTGGAACGGGACTAAAGGTGAAGTATTTTTTTGTTAACCATGAAAATATTCATTTGCTTTTTAGATACCTCCCTAATTTTAGTTTTAATTCCAAAAAATTTCAATTTGGGAATAACTTAAGGATAGGTTTGGCCACATATTTTGGCTCTAAAAAGAACCTAATTTTGGGTGTTTTTAAAGAAATGAATCATTATAATCTAAATGGTTCAGAACCGTTGGTTTTTGGAAATGAAACTCCCTCAACACTTTATGTTCATTCGTATGGAATTAGTTTTGGCATTAAATTTTAAAACGGCATTATGAAAAATAATTTATTAATTTATTCATTTATTTTTTTGTTTAGTAGCATTTGCTTTGGTCAATCTGATTTTAAGGATTTGGACAACAAAAACACAGGGTTGGTTTCTATCCTACAATTTAGTTTGGCTAAAAATTATGAGGCCCATCAGGTGGTCAACATTCCAAATACAGGATCCCGTGGAACAGATTTGAGCGTAAGTAAATCCTTTGCCAAAAGTTTAAATGTGGTTTTGGGCTATTTTGTTATTCCACACCGCTTAATGCTAGGGGTAGGGTTTGGTCTGGACCGCTATGAAAATCCTGGCTTTAACACCGCACCACTATATGGTGACGTTCGTTTCTATTGGACTGATGAACGGAATGTGCCCTACCTTAATGTGAGTTTGGGCGGTCTTTTAAAGTTAAGTTCAGATTTTAAACCTGGCGCTACCGCTCGACTTAGCTTGGGTTATAAATTTTTTATTTCAGAGAAATTGGCCTTCCATACCGACTTTGGTTATTTTGTAAAAGGGGTTTATTTGGATGGAAAATCCAGAAAAGAATCCAATAACGATTTAAGCATTAGAGGTGTTGCGCTCACTATTGGTGTTAACTTGTTCTAAATAAATAGAACATTAAGAGTTAAAAATCCAAACCGAAAGGTTTGGATTTTTTTTGCTATAAAATTTCAAAAATTTTTTCTGTTGGGCGGCCCACAATAGCCTTGTTGCCATGTACAACAATAGGACGTTCTATTAACTTTGGATGGTCTATCATCGCTTGAATAAGTTCTGTATCAGAAAGATTTTTTCCTTTAAAATCCGATTTCCAAATAGCTTCATTTTTTCGTACTAAATCCAGAGGCGCTATCCCTAGTTTTTTTATGATTTTCTTTAGCTCATCAAACGTCAAGGGTTTATCCAAATATTTGACAATTTCAAAATCATGTCCGTGTTCTTCAAGAGCTTGAACGCCTAATCGAGACTTGCTGCATCTTGGGTTGTGGTATATTGTTATCATAGGGTTTGTGGTTTATCATCATTTTGACCCATCATCATCAGATAGGATTTTAAAAATGGTATTAAATCGCCATTCATTACAGCATCAACATTTCCGGTTTCATGGGCAGTACGAACATCTTTAACCAGTTTGTAGGGATGCATCACATAGTTCCGAATTTGACTGCCCCATTCAATTTTCATTTTTCCCGCTTCAATGTCCTCACGCTGTGCCATTTGTTTTTTGAGTTCAATTTCATACAACTGCGATTTTAGCATTTGCAAAGCACGGGCACGGTTGTCGTGTTGTGAACGGGTTTCTGAGCAAGAAATTTGAATACCTGTGGGTTTATGCGTGAGTTGAACTTTAGTTTCAACTTTATTGACATTTTGTCCGCCTGCACCACTGGAACGTGCTGTGGTAATTTCGATATCGGCTGGGTTGACCTCAATTTCAATGGTGTCATCGACAAGGGGATAGACATAAACAGAGGCAAAACTCGTATGACGTTTAGCGTTACTGTCAAAAGGTGAAATACGCACCAGTCGATGCACACCATTTTCACCTTTTAGCCAACCAAAAGCAAAGTCGCCTTCAATTTGTAGTGTTACTGTTTTTATACCTGCCACGTCACCATCTTGAAGGTTGAGTTCTTTGATTTTAAACCCATTTTTTTCGGCATACATGATATACATTCGCATCAGCATACTGGCCCAGTCGCAACTTTCTGTACCGCCAGCACCTGCTGTAATTTGAAGGACTGCACTCAATGCATCACCTTCTTCAGAAAGCATATTTTTGAATTCTAAGTCCTCAATATGTTGTGCGGTTTTTTGATAAAGATGTTCAACCTCATTAGCATCGGCTTCACCTTCTTTATAAAAATCAAAAAGAACCTCTAAATCTTCAATTTGTTCTTGAGCTTTTTCGTAGTCTTTAATCCATTTTTTGTTGACCCTAATGGATTTCATAAGCGTCTCAGCGGCTTTTGGATCGTTCCAAAAATCTGGAGCATATGTTTTTTCTTCATCATTTTGAAGAGAAATGCGTTTGGCATCTAAGTCAAAGATACCTCCTTAACGCGCCAAGGCGTTCCAAAAGATCTTTAATTTGATCGTGGGTTATCATAAATTTATTTTGATGTACAAAAATAGAATTTATAGCACAGAATTAAAATAATATGTAGATTTACATTCAAATTTTTTTACCATGCAGATTGATTTACGAAGCGATACGGTAACAAACCCAACGCCGGGTATGTTGGAAGCAATGCAAAATGCCAAGCTTGGTGACGATGTTTATGCAGAAGATCCCACAGTCAATACCTTACAAGCGCGTTTAGCTAAAATGTTTGGTAAAGATAAAGCGCTGTTTTTCCCCACAGGAACAATGGCCAATCAAGCGGCGATAAAATTACATACACAACCTGGTGAGCAAGTCATTTGTGATAAATACGCACATATTTATAATTATGAAGGTGGCGGTGCATCTTTTAATAGTGGGGTATCCTGCAAATTAGTGGACGGTCATAGAGGGATGATGTCCGCGCAACAAGTCATGGAAGCAATTAATCCTCCTGATTTTTATCATAGTCCTTTGACAACTTTAGTTGCTTTGGAGAACACCACCAACAAAGGAGGTGGTGCCTGTTGGGATTTTCAAGAGATAAAACAGATTAAATCCGTTTGTGAAACCCATAATTTAGGGCTTCATTTGGATGGTGCTCGACTTTGGAACGCTTTGGAAAACACAAATGAATCTCCCACAGAATATGGTGCTGTTTTTGATACGATTTCTGTGTGTTTGAGCAAAGGATTAGGTTGTCCTGTGGGTTCTGTATTGATTGGCAATGAGGATATTATGGAAAAAGCATTGCGTGTTCGAAAAATGCTTGGAGGCGGTATGCGACAAGTGGGCGTCCTAGCAGCTGCCGGATTATATGCTTTGGATCACCACAGAACACGCTTGGCTAATGATCATAGTAAAGCAAAAGCGATTGGGAAGGTGCTTCAAAATATGGATTATGTAGCTGAGCTTCAACCTATTGAAACGAACATTGTGATTTTTGAATTGGCTGCACATATTGATCCAGAAGTTTTTATAAAAAAACTTAACTCCAAAAACATTTTGATTAGTAATATGGGCGGTGGAAAATTGCGTATGGTCACCCACCTTGATTATACGGACGATATGCACGAAAAACTCCTTGAAACTTTAGTGAGTATTTCCTAATTTTTTTATTTTTATAGTTCCTAAAATTTAGTCAACATGAAAACTACTATTTATTCATTATTTATTTTTTCACTATTCATTTCTTGTAATCAAAAATCAAGCAAATCCACTATGTCACATACTATTGAAACTCCAAAACCAAAGCAAATCCACAAAGAGTTATCCAAACACGATGATGTGAGAATTGATGAATTTTATTGGTTAAATGACAGAGATAATTCTGAAGTAATAGATTACTTAAATAAAGAAAATGAGTATTATGAGGCCAAAACGGCTCATACTAAAGATTTTCAGGAGAATTTATTTCAAGAGATGAAATCAAGAATCAAGGAAGATGATAGCTCTGTGCCTTACAAATATAATGGCTATTGGTATATCACTAAGTATGAAATAGGTAAAGATTATCCCATTTACACTCGAAAAAAAGGTTCTTTGGAAGCAAAAGAAGAATTGCTTTTTGATTGCAATGTTATGGCCAAAGGACATTCGTATTTTAATTTGAGGAGTATAAATGTAAGCCCAGATAATTCATTGGTGGCTTTTGCAATTGATACCATTGGTCGAAGACAATATACTTTACATATAAAGGATTTAAAAACAAATACAATTTTAGGAGATAAAGTTGATAATTGTACAGGAAGTAGCACATGGGCCAATGACAACATAACGTTGTTTTATACCCTAAAAAATGAAACTACTCTTCGTTCAGAAGCCATTTATAAACACAAACTTGGAACAAATTCAGATGATGATCAATTGGTTTTTGAAGAAAAAGATGACACCTTTGGCGTTGGAGTGTATAAAACAAAATCAAAAAAATATTTAGTCATTTCGAGTTACAGTACACTGACCACAGAATACCAAATTTTGAATGCCAATACACCAGATAAAAAATTTAAAGTATTTCAGCCTAGAACAAGAGGACTGGAATATACAATTTCACATTTTGACGATTCTTTTTATGTGCTTTCTAATGCTGACGATGCTCAAAACTTTAAATTGTCTAAAACCTCTGAAAACAATACTGAAAAGCGTTACTGGAAAGATGTTATTCCTCATCGAGCGGATGTGTTGCTAGAGGGAATCGATATTTTTAAAGACTTTTTGGTGATTTCCGAACGAAAAAATGGGCTGAATCAAATCAAAATAGAACGTTGGGATGGAACCGCTAGTTATTATCTCCCTTTTAATAGCGAAACCTACACGGCCTATACAACCACAAATATTGATTTTAATACTGATATTTTACGTTATGGCTATCAGTCCATGACAACGCCCTCTTCAGTGATTGATTTCAACATGGTTACAAAAGAGAAAACTATTAAAAAAGAGCAAGAGGTTTTGGGAGGAAAATTTAAAAAGGAAAATTATGTTTCTGAACGTCTATGGGCAACAGCAACAGACGGAACAAAAATTCCTATCTCATTAGTGCGTCATAGAGACACCCCAAAAAGTACTGAAACACCACTGCTTTTGTATGCCTATGGGTCTTATGGAGCAACAATTGATCCTTATTTCTCAACAGTACGTTTGAGTCTATTAGATCGTGGATTTATTTATGCTATTGCTCACATTAGAGGGGGGCAATACCTTGGTCGTCAATGGTACGAAGACGGTAAACTTTTAAAAAAGAAAAATACATTTACAGATTTTATTGATTGCTCAAAATACTTGATAAATAAAGGATATACTTCTTCCAAGCACCATTATGCCATGGGGGGAAGTGCAGGAGGATTGCTCATGGGAGCAGTGGTTAATATGGCACCAGAGCTTTATAATGGTGTCGTTGCAGCAGTCCCTTTTGTTGATGTCATTACAACCATGTTGGACGATAGTATTCCACTTACAACTGGCGAATATGATGAATGGGGAAATCCCAATGATAAAACTTATTACGATTACATGAAGTCCTATTCACCATATGACAATGTAAGCAATCAACAATATCCAAATATGCTTATAACTGCTGGGCTCCATGATTCTCAAGTGCAATATTGGGAGCCTGCAAAATGGATGGCTAGGTTGCGACTTCAATCTAAAAACACATCAAATCTGTTCTTAAAAACTAATATGGATGCAGGACACGGCGGTGCATCAGGCCGTTTTGAAGCGATCAAGGAGGTTGCTTCCGAATACTCTTTTTTTCTAGACCTAGAATCTATAAATGAATAAAATTTGAAAAAAATCCTTATTTTTGTAGACTAAGACCAATTGTATGCCGTTAGATCAAAATTCTAAAATTTATAATAATGTTTTGGAGCTTGTGGGAAATACACCACTTGTACAGCTCAATCAAATCACAAAAAACTTTCCAGGAACATATATCGCAAAGCTAGAGGCTTTCAACCCGGGTCAGTCTTCTAAAGATCGTATTGCACTGTACATTATTGAAGAAGCCGAAAGGAAAGGTATTTTGAAGCCTGGCGACACAATTATTGAAACGACATCTGGGAATACAGGTTTTAGTATTGCAATGGTGAGTATTATTAAAGGGTATGATTGTATTTTGGCAGTAAGTTCAAAGTCTTCCCCAGATAAGATTGATATGCTTAAAAGCATGGGTGCAAAGGTGTATGTTTGCCCAGCCAACGTAAAGTCAGATGATCCACGTTCATATTATGAAGTTGCTAAACGTTTGCACAATGAAATTAAGGGATCAGTTTATATCAATCAATATTTTAATGCCTTAAATACAGAAGCCCATTTTAAAACAACTGGGCCAGAAATTTGGGAGCAAACCAATGGGAAAATTACTCATTTAGTGGCGTGCAGTGGAACAGGAGGTACAATTTCTGGAACAGCACAATATTTAAAATCACAAAATCCAGACATCAAAATTATTGGAGTAGATGCTTATGGTTCGGTAATCAAAAAATACCACGAAACTCGTGAATTTGATGCCAATGAAATTTATCCCTACCGCATTGAAGGATTAGGGAAGAATTTAATTCCAACGGCCACTGATTTTGATGTAATTGATGAGTTTATAAAAGTGACAGACGAAGACAGTGCACATACTGCTCGAGAATTGGCCCACACCGAAGGTATTTTTGGCGGTTATACTTCTGGAGCTGTTGTTCAAGCAATTAAGCAATTGCAAGAACAATCTTTATGGGTTGAATCCGATGTTGTAGTGATGATTTTTCCAGATCATGGCTCACGATATATGAGTAAAGTTTTTAATGATAAATGGATGAAAGATCAAGGGTTTATGGACGAAACACTCAAGCCTTCAATCAAACCCATTGAATACGTTAAATAACCGAGCTATTTTTTTACCCCAACTTAATTTTCTACGGAACTTTATAAATTTACAAATCATTATGTTTTGAATATATTATTGCATAATTTTGAAAACTAAACCAACACAAAAACTTAGATGAGAGATTTATTTGAGAAGATATATAAAGACAAAGGGCCATTAGGGAAGTGGGCTAGTCAAGCAGAAGGTTATTTTGTATTTCCAAAATTAGAAGGACAGATTTCTAATCGTATGAAATTTCAAGGTAAAGACGTCATCACCTGGAGTATAAATGATTATTTGGGTCTTGCCAATCATCCAGAAGTACGTGAGGTTGATGCTGCCGCTTCAAGCGAATATGGTTCTGCCTATCCAATGGGAGCTCGAATGATGTCTGGACATACAGAACTACACGAGCAATTACAACAAGAACTAGCAGCATTCGTTAATAAGGAAGCAGCTTATGTTTTAAACTTTGGCTACCAAGGCATTATGTCAACAATTGATGCCCTTGTTGGTAAGGATGATATCATTGTTTATGATGTTGATGCTCATGCATGTATCATTGACGGTGTGCGTTTACATATGGGAAAACGCTTTACATATAAGCATAATGATATTGAAAGCTTAGAAAAAAACTTAGAACGTGCTACCAAAATGGCAGAGCAAACAGGTGGTGGTATTCTTGTAATATCAGAAGGTGTTTTTGGGATGCGCGGAGAGCAAGGACGGCTCAAGGAAATTGCAGCCTTGAAGAAAAAATTTAATTTCCGTTTTCTTGTTGATGATGCACATGGTTTTGGAACATTAGGAGCAACAGGAGCAGGAGCAGGCGAGGAGCAAGGTGTTCAAGACGATATAGATGTATATTTTGCAACTTTTGCAAAATCTATGGCAAGTACTGGTGCATTTATTGCAGCAGATCAAGAAATTATAGATTACTTAAAATATAATTTACGCTCACAAATGTTTGCAAAATCATTGCAAATGCAATTGGTTAAAGGTGCACTAAAGCGTCTCGATATGATTCGAACTATGCCCGAGCTTAAACAAAATCTTTGGAAAATTGTTGATGCACTTCAATCTGGACTTAAAGAGCGAGGGTTTGATATTGGAACAACTCAAAGTTGTGTGACTCCAGTTTATTTGAAAGGTAGTATTCCTGAAGCCATGGCATTGGTAAAAGATTTACGAGAAAACCACGGAATTTTCTGTTCCATTGTTGTGTATCCTGTTATTCCAAAAGGATTGATTCTGTTACGAATGATACCAACAGCAATGCACACACTTGAAGATGTGGAAGAAACACTTCAAGCATTCTCTAGTATTAGGGAACGACTAAATTCTGGACTTTACAAAAGACTTTCTGCCGCAGTTTCTGCAGCCATGAGCGAGTGATTTTATAAATTTTTTCTGTACGTACAGCGTTTTTTTATCAGTTGTGGATTAAAATCACGCCACAATTTTTGGATTTCTAGATTATCTGAAAGTTCAGGTGTTCTTCTACATTCTGTAATTCCTCTTGCTTCAAAAGTTTTATGGTACTCACTAAAAATGAGCGCATGAACTCCTTTGTTTTGATAATCTGGATGTACTCCAATTAAAAAGAAATTTACAGATTTAGATTTTTTAGCGTTCAATATTTTTAAAAATCCAAATGGAAACAACTTTCCTTTTATCTGTTGTAGTGCTTTTGCAAAAGAAGGCATTACAACCGCAAAGGCAATAAGTTCATCATTTGAATCAACGACAAACTTGATATATTCTGGATTAATAAAATTCAAAAACTTCTTTTTCATATAGGCTTTTTGAAGCTCTGTGATTTTTACAAATGAAGATAGTTTTGAATAGCTCAAATTGAATAAATCAAACATTTTATCTGCATAAACCATGACTTCTTTTGTTGAAGTAAAATTTAAAGATATAAGACCGTATCGTTTTTTAATGACCTCGCCTAAACGCTTGAATTTTTCAATTTTTATATCAGAAAAAGCGTGTTTATGTTCTAAGTATTCTTTTTCAATAGTAAAGTTGTTTTTCTCTAAATGCGAGGCATAATAGGGATGATTATACCATGAAACCATCGTTCCAATCTCATCGAAACCATAGGTTAGCACACCAACTTTATCCAAATTTGAAAAACCAATAGGACCTTCCATATACTCAAGTTGATGTAGTTTTCCAATTTCAGAAACTTTATTTAGTAATGCTTCACTAACGTCTTTGTCATCAATAAAATCAAACCATCCAAAACGCATTTTTTTAACGTTTTGCTCATTGATTTCAATCCAATTGACAATAGCGGCCATGCGCCCTACAATGACATTATTTTTGTAGGCCAAAAAAAGACGAACTTCTGCATCTTGTAGAATTGGATTTTTGCTTGTGTCAAAAACATTCAGTTCTTCGCTTATTATTGGTGGCACCCAATTTGGAGAATTTTTATATAATTCAAATGGAAATTTTACAAATGCTTTTCTTTCTTTTTTAGAAAAAACTTCTTTTATTTCAATCATAAAATCAATCCTTCATCAAAATCTTCAACTTTTTTCTTTTTTGATTTC
>CBFHNG010000026.1:0-25834 GCA_965657165.1 Flavobacteriaceae bacterium | reverse complement strand
ATAGAATCAGATGCATTAGTAGCTTTCTCTGGAAATACAGGGGGTTCATCTGGTCCGCATTTACATTTCGAGATTAGAGATAAACAAGAGCGCCCTATGAATCCCATGCTTTTTGGATTGGATATAAAAGACACAACAGCACCAGAGTTATATGAATTATATGCCTACCCCATTTCAGAGAATAGCCATATCGATGGGGTTCAAAAAAAGAAAAAAATAAGACTTAGAAAACAACCCGATGGAAGTTTTGTTGCTGAAGCTATAAAATCTTATGGAGAAATTGGTTTTGGTATTGTAGCCAATGATCGGCAAGATTATGCACCTAATAAAAATGGTGTTTCAAAAATTGAAACCTATTTTAACGGTCAAAAATCCATCAAGATTGATTTTAAAAGATTTTCATTCAGTGAAACCAAACACATTAACCGTTTTATTGATTATGCCCACTATCGTGCAAAAAAAAGAAAAATACAAAAACTATTTATTGAAAAAAACAATCCTTTAAGTCTATTTACTTTTGAAAAACAAAAAGGAAAACTTAACATTAAAGACAGTACAAATTCTTTGTATACTATTAAAATTAAAGATTTTAAAAACAATATTACATCGGTTCGTGTGCCTATCGTTGGAGAATTTCAAAACATAAAAAAGACAGATGAAATTCCGTTAAATTATACTTTTGTTAATGCTGCCGAACAAACCATATTCGAAGAAAATTCAATTCGGGTAGAAATTCCAGCGCATGCTTTGTATGACGATTCGCATTTAGACATTCAAGTAAAAAATGACACTCTAAAACTACATCGCCCAAACATTCCATTGAAAAAGTCAATGACCATAACATTTGATGCAAGTCACTTTGAACCTAATGACTTAAATTACCTTTATATTGCTAGTGTTTCTGAATATGGAAAATTGTATTATACCTCTACAAAACGTAAAGGTACAACGCTATCTGCAAGAACAAAATACTTTGGAACTTACACCCTTGCAACTGATAAAGAAGAGCCAAAAATCACACCTTCAAATTTTAAAAATGGGAGCTGGTTGAGTAATTATCGGTATTTAAAAATTAAAATTTCTGATGCAATTTCAGGGATAAAAAACTATAGAGCAACTGTTAATGGTAAGTGGATTTTAATGGAATATGACTCTAAAACTAATACCCTTACGCATGACTTCAATGACGGGGTTGTAACTGGTACTAAAAATAATTTTAAGCTTATTGTGACGGATAATGTGGGAAATAGTTCTAAATTTGAATCTGTATTTTACAGAAAATAAACCTTTCGAAACTTGAAAATCAATTATTTATATACATTATTTGTTTTTTCTCTAATAGGTCAACTTCAACTTATGGCACAAACTGCAACGCTACGTGGTGTGCTTTTAGATGAATCGAACACCCCTATTGAAAATGCAACTATTTCTGCTAATTTGAATGGGACTATTTCTAATTCAAATGGATTTTATATTTTAGAAATTCCTGCAAATGAAGATATAAACGTTGAGTTTTCTCATATCAATCACAAACCTGTTCGCGTTATTCTTAATCTAAAAAATGGACAAGAATTTGAATTTAATCCAGTTTTAAAAATAGATGTCGAACAAATTGAAACTGTAGTCATTACTGGAACAAGACGTTCGGTTTTTGAAGGTGTTACCACAATTTCACCACAAATTATTCGTACCATAAAAGGGGCTCAACCGGGAGTAGAAAACCTATTAAAAACATTGCCAGGGGTCAATATCACCAATGAATTGAGCACACAATATTCTGTTCGTGGTGGCAACTTTGATGAAAATTTAGTTTATGTCAATGGTATAGAAGTTTACAGACCATTTTTGGTACGCTCTGGCCAACAAGAAGGACTCAGCTTTGTTAATACAGACATGGTTCAGGATTTACAATTTTCTGCTGGGGGATTTCAAGCAAAATATGGGGATAAACTTTCTTCTGTTTTGGACATAACGTATAGAAAACCAACAGAATTTGGGGTTCGTGGCGATTTTAGTCTTTTAGGTGGAAGTGTTACTGCTGAAGGTGCAAGTAAAGACAATAAATTTTCTGCTTTAGTAGGGTTACGCTACAGAGACAATACGCTACTCGTTGATGCCAAAGAAACGCAAACTAATTATGAACCACAGTTTTTGGATGCACAAACTTATTTGAACTATAAAATTAGTCCAAAATTTAATTTAAGTTTTTTGGGTAATATTACTTCCAATACCTATAACTATGCCCCAAAAACACGACAAACAAACTTTGGAACACTTCAAAATCCTATTGCGCTTTTGGTGTTTTATGAGGGTCAAGAACAAGATGCATACAGCACATATTTTGGGGCATTGAATGGATTATATCAGGTTAATGAAAATTTAAATTTACAATTCATTGGATCAAGTTTTCATACTACCGAACAAGAGTATTTTGATATTTTGGCACAATACAGATTAGGCGAAGTCAATAGTAATATTGGTGATGAGAATTTAGGAGAAGTCGAATTTTCAGAGGGTATTGGCGGTCAAATTAATCATGCTAGAAATGATTTGGATGCTTTGATTACTACTATCGAACATCGTGGAGATTATAAAAAAAATAAAAATCATTTTCAATGGTCTCTAAAATATACCAATGAAGATATTCGAGATCGTGTTGTTGAATGGGAAGTTATAGACTCTGCAGGGTTTTCTATCAATCCACCAAATTTAGATCAATTTGATAATCAACCCTATACGCCAAATACAGGACCTCTTGCCCCCTATCAAAACATTCGAGCTACAAATAATACAACAGTACAACGTTTGCAAGCTTTTGCACAATGGAGTAAACGCAGTAGTCTAGGCTCAAGCGAGGTGTTTTATAATTTTGGGGTACGTGCTCATCAATGGAATGTAAGCGGTCAAAATATCAACTCAAAACAACAAATGGTATTTAGTCCTCGAGGTCAATTTAGCATCAAACCTAACGGAAAAAAAGATATGCTCTATAGATTGAGTGGTGGTTTGTATTATCAACCGCCTTTTTATAGAGAATTACGCGATGCTACCGGTACAGTCAATAGTAACGTTAAAGCGCAACGTTCTATTCATGTGGTGGCAGGACATGAGTATAGTTTTAAGCTTTGGAAACGCCCTTTTAAGCTCATTTCTGAAGCTTATTATAAAAACCTTTCGGACGTTAACCCCTACACCGTAGAAAATGTACGTATTCGATATGCAGCCAATAATAATGCAAAAGCATATGCCTATGGTTTAGATGTTAGACTTAATGGTGAATTTGTGGCTGGAACAGAATCATGGTTTTCTTTTGGATATTTAAAAACAGAAGAAGCCATTGGTGGAAAAGAGTTTATTGCCCGCCCCATGGACCAACGTTTAAAATTTGGAGTCCTTTTTCAAGATTATATTCCTCAGCTTCCAAATATGAAAATGTATCTCAATTTGGTGTATAATACAGGTGTTCCAGGCGGGTCTCCAAGTTATGCTGATGTATATCGCTATCAAAACAGACTGCCAGATTACAAACGTGCAGATATTGGCATGTCTTATGTTCTTGTTGATGCTAAAAATAGAGCAAAAACTGGATGGAAAAAACGATTTAAAGAACTGGCATTTGGCATAGAAATTTTCAACATTTTTGATGTTCAGAATTCAATTACCAATACATGGGTTAGAGATGTATATTCAAAGCGCCAATATTCTATTCCAAATTATTTAACGCCAAGAGTTTTTAATATCAGATTAAACATGCGCTTTTAGGCAGTTTCCAAAACTAAGTTTTTAAGAACATCAACCACAGTATCTAATTCTTCTTTGGTGTTGTAAGAACTGAATGAAAAGCGAATAGAGGGCTTTTTTAAGTCGTCTACCGAGAGAATTTCAGTAAGTACATGCGAACCTTTATCGCTTCCACTTTGACAAGCACTTCCCTTTGAACATGCAATCCCTTTAAGATCTAATTGAAATAAAAACAAAGGCGCTTTATCTGCAGAAACTGGCAAACAAACATTGACTAAAGTGTAGGTGCTTTTTTCAAAATCAGCGCAACAACCATTGAATTTTACTGCTGGAATTTCGGACTTTAAACGATTGATAAAATAAGATTTTAACGCACTAATAAATTGTTTTTCAGTCTCTAAATGCGTGTAAGCTATAGCTAAAGACTCATCCAAACCAACAATGTCATGCAAACTTTCTGTTCCTGCACGGCATCCGCGTTCTTGTGAACCACCAGTAATAATGGGTTGTAGTCCTAAACCACTTCTTACAAAGGCAAATCCAATGCCTTTTGGACCGTGAAATTTATGTGCACTAGCCGCTAGAAAATCAATTGGAATTTTTTGTAAATCCAGATGATAATGACCAACGGATTGTACAGTATCACTATGGAACAACGCATCATATGTTTTACATAATTCTGCAACCAATTTCAAGTCCAAAATTGTTCCAATTTCATTGTTGATATGCATCAAAGACACCAGCGTTTTCTCTGACGAATTCTTTAATAATTCTTCTAAGTGCTTTACATCAACTTCTCCTTTTTTTGTAAGATGAACATAACTTACTTTTATTTGAGAGGATGCTTGTAATGCTTCAATGGTATGCCCTACTGCATGATGTTCAATTTTAGAAGAAATGATATGTTTTACGCCTAAATCACAGACTGCAGAACGTAAAACAAGATTGTCGGCTTCTGTTCCACCCGAAGTAAAAACGATTTCTGATGACTTTACATTAAAATGTGAGGCAATTCGTTTGCGGCATTGTTCTAAAATAGTTTTTGAAGAACGTCCAACACTATGGGTCGAAGATGGATTGCCATAAGTAGATTTTAGGATTTCTGCCATTTTGTTCGCGACATCTTCACGAACACATGTTGTAGCAGCATTATCTAAATAAATGGGGGTCATTATTTTTCTATTAGTTTTAACAAAAATAATCAAATTAAATAATTGACAATAACTTTAAATTTATTTCTCAATTCTATTACTTTTGTAACAAATAGTTGAATTATGCGCAATTGGTTATGTTTTTTTTCGGTTCTACTTCTAACTACAGCTTGTGATGATGGCGATGTTTTGAATATTCAATTAGATTTTGACAAAGAACTATCATTGTGTGAAATTCAAACTGCCAATCAAGGATCAGCTATTACTTCTAGTTTTTTGTTTTATGATACAAGAGAAGATCCTTTTGAATCGCTTACATTATTGATTCCAAGAACAACCACTACAGAAGCCATGTTTAATCCTGCAACATCTGGAGATGAACAAACAATTACTATCGACGGTACTAATGTTCAATTTCATTACAGATCTTACAATGGTGATCCCAATGCATTAATTTGTGCCGTGATTCCTCCTGCGGGTGTTTCTGTAACAAATAGTTATTCGTCATCTAGTGGAACAGCAACATTTGTTTCAACATTCCAAGATGATGATAACGATGGCGTACCAACGGCACTAGAATTTGATGGTGATTCGGATGGCGATGGCATACCCAACTACAAAGACAACGATGATGATGGCGATAACGTACCCACCATCAACGAAAAACCAGATCCCAACAATGATGGCGATTTATCGGATGCACAAGACAGCGATGGCGACTCTATTCCAGATTATTTAGACACTGATGATGATGGCGATGGTACACTAACTATCAATGAAGATGAAAATGGCAATGGCAACCTCTTTGATGATATTGCAGTTGGGGCTTCTTCTGCTCGTTTTTTAGATGCTGTTTTTGCAGATTCTTACACCGTTCAAACTAACAATGCCAATCAGTTTCAACGCGTTGTTACCATAACCGTTACTATAAACAATATTGATATTACTGTTCTTTCAGCCGATGTTTTACAGCTAGGAACTTATGAAACAACAATTTCGTTTTAGCGTTTTTTATTCTGAAAAACATATACCTCTGTAGCGCCTTGGCCGTATTTTTGGTAATCGGCAGGATAAAATTTAATCCCCTCATATCGTTTTAATAGAAATTCGAGTTCCAACTTAAGAACTCCCTCGCCTACGCCATGAATAAAAACAACCCGCTGTATTCTTTTTGAAATGGCAAAATCCAGACGGCGTTTTGCAGTATCCAATTGTAAGTTAAGCATCTCATAATTTTGCAATCCTTTTGTTGAACTTACCAATTGATGAATATGAAGATCCACCTCCATTGGGGGTTGTTGTCTTGATTTGGTCTTAATTTTTGGAGCTGATTTTCGCTTTTTTGATTCTTTTTCAGAGAGAATTTGGCGCAAAGATTGCCCTGAAAACGGAGATGTATTTAAAAGATTGTCTTTTATTTTGACCAGTTCTGAGGCCTCAAATGACATTTCAAAACCAGAAGTTGTTTCAATAATAATTGTACTTCCTGAAATTTCAATCACATGACCAGACAGATCATCATCCAAAACAGATACTTTATCGTTTAATTTAAACTTCATTCTTCTTCGTCTTCAGATTGAACTTCATAGGGATTATAATCAGGTTTTTGGCCGATACCTTTAGATATCATATACAACCCAACAACTAAAAAAATTAATCCAATAACTGAAATTAAAGAATTTGAATATATTTCAGCATAAATAACTAAGATTACGCCAATTAAAAATAATAGATATTTTATTGTACTTTGTTTCAAAAGACTATTTTTTTTACGATAAAAATAACAGCTTTAGTTTAATTTTTTTCAATTGCAAGTTTATTTTTTTATTAAATAAATTATTTATTAATTTGATGAACAACAATGCAAATGGCTTTAGAAAACTACATGTTACCTTGTTTAAGCAAATCAATTTTTGGTTTTGAGTGTATGGGATGTGGATTCCAACGTGCTTTTTTTCTTGTGTTTAAAGGTCATTTTATTGACGCTTTTTGGATGTATCCTGCGATTTACCCTCTTTTAATTCTTGCTGGAATATTGATGATCAGTCGTTTTTATAAGTTTAAATTTTATCAAAAAAGCATCAATGTACTGTCTATAATTTCTATTGGTGTGATTATTACTAACTATCTCATTAAACAAATTATTTTATGAAAAAATCGTTGAACACTACGCTTGTATATTTGCTTAGCATTATAGGTCTTTTATGTTGTTGTTTTGGTGGTCTTGGAGTACTTCTTTCTGGTCCCGCCTATTTGACAGCCAACAAAAAAGTAAAAGACGCACAACTCCATCCTGAGGATTATGAGGGGAGTCTTAATGCAATGCAAACCGCAAAAACTGTTGCGCTTATTATCTTGATTATCAATATATTAAACTTGATATGGACGGTTTATTCCATAGCCACTGGTGACTTTACAGAAATCCAAGAGGAATGGCGTAAAGCTATGGAGGAGATTAATGCAACGAAATAGAAACTACTATTGGAATTCTTACAAAGGAGTTAATCCTTAAAAATAGTATTTCCATTCATAGGCAGTTCATCATAACCCATATTAAATAGTGTAAAGCCAAAAATATCGGCGTATTGTTCAATGGTTTTACTTACCGGAGTTCCTGCACCATGACCCGCATCGGTTTCAATACGAATCAAAGTGGGGTTAGTTCCTGATTGTTTACTTTGCAATTCTGCTGCAAACTTAAAACTATGTGCTGGAACCACACGATCATCATGATCGCCTGTGGTGACAAGAGTTGCTGGGTATTCTATACCACTTTTGACGTTATGAACAGGAGAATAACCCTTTAGGTATTCAAACATTTCTTTATTGTCTTCAGAAGTGCCATAATCATAGGCCCATCCTGCACCTGCTGTAAAGGTGTGGTAGCGCAGCATATCAAGTACTCCAACCGCCGGTAGAGCAACTTTCATTAAATCTGGGCGTTGAGTCATTGTAGCACCAACAAGAAGCCCTCCATTAGACCCACCACGGATGGCCAGAAAATCGCTAGAAGTATATTGCGCTGCTATTAAATATTCTGCTGCGGCAATAAAATCATCAAATACATTTTGCTTTTTCATCTGTGTCCCCGCATCGTGCCAGGCTTTTCCATATTCGCCACCACCACGAAGATTTGGCACCGCATATATACCGCCTTGCTCTAGCCAAACTGCATTGGTAACACTAAAACTTGGATTCAAACTGATATTAAACCCTCCATAGCCATAAAGTATTGTCGGGTTTTTTCCGTCGAGCTGAAGCCCTTTTTTATAGGTAATCATCATAGGAACTTTTGTCCCGTCTTTTGATTCATAAAACACTTGTTTACTTTCGTAATCTGAGCTGTCAAAATCTATCTCTGGTTTCCAATACAACTCAGAAATACCTGTATCAACATTAAATTTATAAATGCTTGATGGTGTTTTGTAATTTGTAAATGAATAGAAATCAATAGACTCTTCTTTTTTACCACCAAATCCTCCGGCATTTCCTAGACCTGGAAGTTTTATATCTCGAACAAAATTACCATCATAATCGTATTGTTTGACTTGAGAAATGGCATCAACCATATATTCAGCAAAAAAATAGCCACCACCTGTTGAGGGATTCAAAACATGTTTTGTTTCAGGGATAAAATCCACCCAATTTTCAGGTTTTGGATCTCTTGTATCAACTGTTACTATTTTTTGATTGGGCGCATTTAAATTTGTTACCAAATACAATTTATCGTCAACGTTATCAATCAAATAAGTATCGCTTTTGGTATGATTAAGAATTGTAGTTAATGGGCTCTTAGGAACTTCTAAATTCTTGAGAAACAACTTGTTGCCTGAGGTTGAAACACTTGCCGAAATAATTAAAAATCGATTATCTTCTGTAACTCTTGCACCAACATAGCGGTGTTTTTCTTCTTTTGTTCCACCAAAAATCAATACATCTTCTTTTTGAGGTGTACCTAGTTTGTGGAAATATACTTTGTGTTGATCTGTTTTTGCAGAAAGAGCACTCCCTTTTGGCTTGTCGTAACTTGAGTAATAAAAACCTTCATCTTTGTACCAAGACATTCCACTAAATTTGACATCTACCAGTGTATCTTCAATAATTTTTTTGGAAACCACGTCCATAGTAATGATTTTCCTCCAATCGCTACCTCCTTCAGAAATACTATAGGCCAACAAACGACCACTTTTGGAAAAACTAGTACCACCAAGTGAAATTGTACCATCTTCTTTAAATGTATTGGGGTCAAGAAATACTTCTGCAGTTGACGGGGCATCGCCAGTTTTGTAGCGGTAAATCACATATTGATTTTGAAGTCCATTATTTTTGTAAAAATAAGTATAATCGCCTTCCTTAAAAGGAGAACCTATTTTTTCATAATTCCATAATTTTTCCAAACGATCCTTTAGTTTTTCTCTGTAGGGGACATTTGAGAGATAGTCAAACGTTGTTTTGTTTTGTGTTTTTACCCATGCTTCCGTTTCTTCGCTTCTATCGTCTTCCAACCAACGATATGGGTCTTTTACTAGTACGCCAAAATACTCATCAACGGTATCAACCTGAGTTGTTTTTGGGTATTCTAAACTGATATTTCTACTGTTTTCTGCATTTTTATGACAGGCCATCACGCTTATGAATAAGAATAAATAAAAAATGTGTTTCATTGCATTGGGATTTAAAATTATAATAAATACGTTCTTAAAGTTTAAAATAAAAACTAAACTTCAAAAGCTTTTAATGTTTTAATGATAATTGCCACACAATCGAGTAATTGATCTTTAGTCATCACCAAAGGCGGTGCAAAACGAATGATATTTCCATGTGTTGGTTTGGCCAATAATCCATTGTCACGAAGTTTTAAACAAATATTCCAAGCCGTATCGCTGTCCTCTGAATCATTTATCACTATAGCATTTAGCAATCCTTTTCCTCTAACGAGTTTGACAATTGTACTGTCTTTGATGTAATCATTCAATTGTGCTCTAAAAAGCTGTCCTAATTGCTCTGCATTTTCTGTAAGTTGTTCGTCTTTAATGACTTCTAGCGCTGCGATAGCCACTGCGGCTGCCACTGGATTGCCTCCAAAAGTACTACCATGAGATCCTGGTGTAATGACATTCATAATAGCATCATTAGCCAAAACAGCAGAAACAGGATAGACACCCCCACTTAGTGCTTTACCCAATATCAATACATCGGGTTTTACGTCTGGAGTGCCAGAACAATCTTTATTTGTACAACTACAGTTACCACAAGTTGCTAAAAGTCGACCCGTACGCGCAATGCCTGTTTGAACTTCATCGGCAACAAACAAGACATTGTGCTCTTCACACAATGCTTTGGCAGTTTTTAAATAATCTTCCGATGGCACATAAACTCCTGCTTCCCCCTGAATGGGTTCAACCAAAAAACCTGCGATATCATTATGTGTTTCAAGTACCTTTTGCAAAGCAGTGGTGTCATCATATGGAATTTTGATAAAACCATCGGTATAGGGACCAAAGTGTTGTCTTGCTGTAGGATCATTGGAAAAAGAAATAATCGTTGTTGTACGCCCATGAAAGTTGTTTTCACAAACAATGATTTTTGCTTTGTTTTCAGGGATGCCTTTGATTTTATAAGCCCAGCGACGTGTAATTTTTATGGCCGTTTCTACAGCTTCTGCACCAGTATTCATAGGTAATACTTTATTAAATCCAAAGTATTGTGTGATATACTGCTCATATGGGCCCAATTGATCATTATAAAACGCCCTTGATGTTAATGTTAGAGTTTCAGCTTGACGCTTCATTGCTCCTACTATAGCAGGATGGCAATGCCCTTGATTGACAGATGAATATGCAGATAAAAAATCATAATATTTTTTACCCTCAACATCCCAGACATAAACGCCTTCTCCTCTATTGAGAACAACAGGAAGAGGGTGATAGTTATGAGCGCCATAGTTGTGCTCCAAATCCATGGCTTCTTTTGATGAAAGTGTATTTAAAAGAGGCATTTTTAAAAAATTTAAGTAAGAAAAGTACAATTCCTTCTTTTGGAGAGAAATCATCCATGTCGTGCAAATTAGTAAGTTTTTTTTAATTTTTTAAAACAAAATCCAAAATATTAGATAATATCAAAGAATAATGTGACCATTTCAATTTTTTTGTGTCTAATCAAATACAGAAAACTAATTAAACACATTTTACTATGGAACAAGTTGTAGAATCAACAAAAGAACTAGGTGCTAAGGTTTGGGAGAGCTTTAGCTATTTTATGAATGAAATTGGGCAGTTTATACCAAAATTACTTGGAGCCCTCTTATTTTGGTTTGTAGGCCGATTTATTGCTCGTCTGCTAAGAAAGTTAATTATCAAATTTGCAAAACTTATCAAAATTGACACCATAGCAGATAAGGTAGAACTCGATCAAATGTTAGGCCAAATCGGGATTAAGCACAAATTTTCAACCATAATTGGAAATATTATTTACTATGTACTACTCCTCGTAGTTTTACTTACTGTTTTTGACATTTTAGGATTATCCGTTGCAAAAGAACTTTTTGATAAAGTTGTTGGGTTTATCCCCGATATTTTTATCTCTGTCATTCTTTTTGTCTTTGGTTTGTACCTCGCCAATTTTGTACGCGATTTTATCAATGGACGATTGAATAACATGAACATCAAACAAGCCTCTGTGATTGGCTCTATTGCAAAATTTGGAATCTTATTGATTGTATTTTCAATGATTTTATCGCAATTAAATATTGGAAATGATTTGATTTCAAAACTAACTCAATATCTCTTTGCTGCTATTGGTCTAGGCTTGGCCATTGCGATTGGTCTTGGTGGAAAAGACACTGCTAAAGAATTGATTGAGCGCGTATTCAAACAAAAATAATAACTAAAAAAAAATCATTTTTTAATGCTGTTCCATAGGGACAGCATTTTTTTTTAAAGTATTTTTGTGGCTATGCGAAGAAAAAAAGCAAGAAAAGAATTTTTTGAAGTTGAAGTCATCGATGCTGGAGCAAAAGGGAAAAGTATTGCCAAAGCACCAGACGGTAAAGTTATTTTTCTAAATAATGCTGTTCCAGGCGATGTGGTTGATGTACAAACCTATAAAAAACGTAAAGGCTATTACGAAGGAAAAGCAACACAATTTCATAAACTTTCCGAGCGCAGAGAAACACCTAAATGTACCCATTTTGGAACTTGTGGTGGTTGCAAATGGCAGCATATGAAATATGACCAGCAGTTATTTTTTAAACAAAAAGAAGTGACCAATAACCTTTTGCGTATCGGAAAAGTTGAACTTCCAGAAATCACACCAATTTTAGGTTGTAATTCTCCTTATTTTTATAGAAATAAGATGGAATTTTCGTTCAGTAATAACCGATGGCTTTCTTTGGAAGAAATTAATGCTGACAAAACAATTGATAATAGAAATGCGCTTGGATTTCATATCCCGGGGATGTGGGACAAAATTTTAGACCTTGATAAGTGTTATTTACAAATGGATCCATCAAACGCTATTCGAAATAACCTAAAAGCTTTTGCTACCGAACAACAAATTCCATTTTTTGATCCAATACAACAAAAAGGTGTGTTACGAACCCTTATGATTCGTACAACAAGTACTGGAGAAATTATGGTTGTCGTACAGTTTTTTTCGGCAACAAAATTGCAAGTAGAAACCATTATGGATTTTCTCAAAAATTCATTTCCAGAAATCACTTCATTGCAATATGTCATCAATTCAAAGGGAAATGATACCATTTATGACCAAGAAGTAGTTTGCTACCATGGTCGAAATTATATTTTAGAAGAAATGGAAGGTCTGCAATTTAAAATTAATGCAAAATCTTTCTATCAAACCAATTCAGAACAAGCCTACAACTTGTACAAAATTACTCGAGATTTTGCAGGATTAACTGGGAACGAACTGGTCTATGATTTATATACAGGTACAGGAACAATCGCACAATTTGTGGCCAAAAAGGCCAAAAAAGTTGTTGGTGTAGAAGCCGTTCCAGATGCCATAAAAGCCGCAAAAGAAAACGCAGAACACAACAAAATCGATAATGTAGAGTTCTTTGTTGGAGATATGAAAACTGTATTCAATTCAGAATTTATAAACACACATGGACACCCAAATGTCATCATTACCGACCCACCAAGAGATGGAATGCATAAAGATGTGGTTCAACAACTATTAAATATTTTACCCGAAAAAATTGTTTATGTGAGTTGCAACAGCGCAACTCAGGCCAGAGATTTGGCTTTGATGGATTCGAACTATAAGATAATAAAAACACAAGCTGTTGACATGTTTCCACAGACGCATCATGTAGAAAATGTTGTACTTTTGAAAAAAAGAATTTAAACTTTTTATGAATAGAATATCTTTTTTATGGATTTTTTTGTTGCTCATCGCTTGTGAACCAGACGATGTGTGCAGCGAAAATACACAAACCACCTCTCGCCTTGTTATAGAGTTTTTTGATATTGGTAATTTAGATAACACAAAAACCGTTGGAGGTCTTTTTGCTGTTGGTTTAGATGCACAAGGCGACGAAGTTGAAATTTCTGGTGAAGTCGTAAATTCTCGCAAAAAAATAGAATTACCCCTCAATGGTACAGCAAATCAAGTACAATTCAAATTATATGAAAATTACAGTGTTGTTAATGATGCCGTACAAGGCAATCCAGACGTAATAACTGTTGCCTATACCACCTCACCGGTATATGTTTCTCGTGCATGTGGCTACAAAAATGTATATAATATTCAAGGGTTTAGCATCGAAACGGATAATGATCCTTGGATGGTAAATGCCGATATAATTGTAAGTGACGTAACAAATGAAAATGAAACCCATGTTAAAATATTTCATTAATTGTTTTTGTTTTTTATGGATTAGTAGCGTTTCGTTTGCACAAAATGAAACTATCGATACCAGCAATGAAAATTCTACAGATAGTATTGTTTTTAAAGACAAATACGGGTTGCGTTTTGGTGTAGACCTCAGTAAATTGGGGCGTACAGCTTTTGAAACAGACTACTCAGGGTTTGAAGTCAACGCCGATTATCGTTTGGGGAGACGCTTATATGTTGCTGGTGAACTAGGATTTGAAGAAAAAGCCACTAAATCAGATTATTTAGATAGCAGTGCAAAAGGAAATTATTTTAAAGCAGGAATCGATTATAACTTGTACAACAATTGGTTAGGAATGGAAAATTTAATCATTAGCGGTCTACGTTTTGGATTGTCAAGTTTTAGTCAAACACGAGATCGCTACACAATTTATGATACAAACAGTCAAACTTGGACGCAAATTCAAAACAATGAAAGTGTTGAATTTTCGGGACTCACAGCAGCATGGGTGGAGCTTATTTTTGGTTTAAAAGCTGAGCTTTTTAATAATTTATTTTTAGGACTCAATGTGCAGTTAAAAGCTAGGATCTCAGAAAAATCACCAGATAATTTCGAGAATTTATATATTCCTGGTTTTGGCCGAACATATGACAGTAGTAAAGTTGGCACAGGGTTCAGTTACAGCATCTCATATTTGCTACCAATTTATAAAAAAGATCGCATAAAAAAAGCTGATACAGAGGATACAGAAATCCCCCTTGAAGATTAAATAAATCTTCTAACGAATCAATTTTTTATATTTAATGCGTTTTGGCATAACATCGCCACCCAATCGCTGACGTTTGTTGGCTTCATACTCACTAAAACTTCCTTCATAAAAATAGACTTCAGAATTACCTTCAAAGGCTAAAATATGGGTACAAATTCGATCTAAAAACCAACGGTCGTGACTGATGACAACCGCACATCCAGCAAAGTTTTCTAAGCCTTCTTCTAAAGCCCGTAATGTATTTACATCCAAATCATTTGTAGGCTCATCCAAAAGCAATACGTTACCTTCTTCTTTCAGTGTCATTGCCAAATGAAGTCGGTTTCGCTCTCCTCCAGAAAGCAGTTTAACTTTTTTGTTTTGCTCACTTCCTGAGAAGTTAAAACGACTCAAATAAGCACGTGAATTCACTTGTCGCCCACCCATCATTATAAGCTCCTGTTCATCGCTAAAATTTTGCCAAATGGTTTTTTCTGAATCAATATTGGAATGGCTTTGATCAACATAGGCTATTTTTGCTGTTTCACCAACCTTAAATGATCCTTTGTCGGGGGTTTCCTCTCCCATAATCATCCTAAAAATCGTGGTCTTTCCTGCTCCATTAGGACCAATGACACCAACAATGCCTGCTTGTGGTAAATTAAAATTCAAATGATCGTAAAGCAGTTTTTCACCATAAGCTTTACTAACACCTTCAGCTTCAATAACATTTGTGCCTAAACGCGGACCATTTGGAATATAAATTTCTAGTTTTTCATCAAGCTGCTTTTGATCTTGATTTAAAAGTTTATCATAATTCTTTAAACGTGCTTTTTGCTTGGTTTGGCGCCCTTTTGCACCTTGACGTACCCATTCCAACTCACGTTCCAATGTTTTTTGGCGTTTGGACGCCGATTTGCTCTCTTGAGCTAAGCGTTTTGACTTTTGATCCAACCAAGACGAATAATTTCCTTTCCAAGGAATGCCCTCTCCTCTATCGAGTTCTAGAATCCATCCTGCTACATTATCCAAAAAATAACGGTCATGAGTCACTGCAATAACAGTGCCTTTATACTGTGCCAAATGCTGCTCTAACCAGTGAACCGATTCTGCATCCAAATGGTTGGTAGGCTCATCCAAAAGTAAAACATCAGGCTCTTGCAAAAGCAAACGACATAGTGCTACTCTTCGGCGTTCACCACCAGAAAGAACTCCAATTTTTTTTTCGCCCTCTGGAGTACGGAGCGCGTCCATAGCAATTTCTAATTTGGTATCGAGTTCCCAAGCGTTGGCGGCATCAATCTGATCTTGTAATTCAGCTTGACGATTCATGAGTTTTTCCATACGATCGGCATCGGAATAGACGTCTTCCAAACCAAACATATCATTGATTTTATTGTATTCATCCAAAATGGCTACAGTTTCTGCAGCGCCTTCTTTAACCACGTCTAAAACAGTTTTTTCGTCATCCAATTGAGGTTCTTGCTCGAGATATCCTACAGAATAATCTTGAGAAAACACCACATCACCTTGATAATTTTTATCGACCCCTGCAATAATTTTTAAAAGTGTAGATTTTCCAGAACCATTAAGCCCTAGAATACCAATTTTTGCGCCATAGAAAAAACTGAGATATATATTTTTTAAAACAGGTGTATTGGCACTTTGGAAGGTTTTGGTAACCCCCGACATAGAAAAAATTATTTTTTTATCGTCGCTCATTATACACGTCCTTTTAAGGCATTAAACACCCAAGCAATAGCAAAGAATCCAATACCTACAGCGGCAAAGCCCCAACCTGCAACATCGTCGTAACGGAAAGCACCAAGTGCAATTAGAGAAACGCCTACAAAGATCATAATAAATGTGGCCCAAGCCAATACTGTATTTTTATTCATTTTGTAATTTTTAAAATTTTTGGCAGCTTCAAATATCGGTAATTTTTAAAACTTTTGTTTGTGATTATTTAAAAAAAATTTAGATTTGAATTTAATGATATACCCAAATCAACCCAATAAAAATACATTTTTTTTTGAAAAATAATTTTTAAACCTATGAAACCTACGACCTATAAAAACTATTTCCTTTGGAGCTTGATTACTGGTTTGTCCATTAGTGCAATAATTGGAATTTATATATTTCTGTTCAATGAGCTTGGGAAAACAGAAACTCAATTACTACTAACAACATTAGCAATTGGTGGCTTTAGTTTAGCTGGACTATGCTGTTCCACAATTCATAATCTAGATAAATTCAAACTGTTTTCTGTTATTGGGATGCTAAATGCTATTACGGGATTTATCATTTGTTTTAGTGTTATTTGGAAAATATTTGATTTAGAAAACATATGGAAGTTAATGATGGTGTTCATCATTTTATCGATTACATTTTCACATATATCATTATTGCTGCTTGTAAAACCAAAATCAACTATCATAAAAAATATTTTAAAGACTACAATTATTTTTATCTCAATTGTTGCGTTGATGTTAATTTTATTGACCATTGCTGAAAATGAATTTGGGGAGTTCTTTTATAGACTTTTGGGTGTTTTTTCCATTCTTGGTGTTGTTGGAACAATTGTTACACCTATTTTAAATAAAATTAAAGTTATTAGTAAATAAGTTTATTAATTTTTGTTTGTGTTTATTTAAAAATAGTTTAAATTTGAGATATAGTTAGTGTCCAGATCTATACTTCAAAACCATGAATCAACTTTATTTAACTTAAACACTGTTATATCAACAATTTTTTAAAATGTCATGTTATGGATTATTTTGATAATGTTCTCATAAAACTTAGACGGCAGTACAGTAAGGATGAAGCTGTGGCAGCTTTATCCAAAAAGATTTCAGAATTAGAAATTGAAAATGGAGCGCTAAAGTCTGAAATTGAACATCTAGAATTTAAACTCAAGAAATATAAAAAAGCTTAAATAAAAGAGCAACTAAAGAATAGCATAAAAGTAGAGTCAAATTAGTTAATATATTTTACTTTTTAACTATGAAATGCAAAAACTGCAATGGCATTGCAAGAAAGAACTTCTGCTCTACTTGTGGACAACATACAGGTGTTGGGAAAATCAACTATAAAAGTGTTGTACAAGAATTGTTTCAGGCAGTTTTTTTTATTAAAAACGGGTTTCTATTCACTCTAAAAGAACTTTTTTTAAGACCTGGAAGCACCATTCGAGCTTATTTGGGTGGGCAAAGAAAACGCTATTTTAAACCTGTAGTTTATGTCATCATCCTTTCATCTTTTTATTATATTTCAATACGCCTGACAGGAGAAAACACTTGGCTAGAGAATGTTGTTGCTGGGATGATGGAAGATGTAGACAGTTCAGTTAACATCTCAATTGATGAAGGAAAAGTTGTAGTCCCTGAGTTTTTTATTTGGTTATCAAAGAACTATACTTATTTAGTTCTCCTTTCAATACCACTTTTTTCATTAGCCTCTTGGGTTGTATTTTGGCATTTTAAAGTAAATTATTTTGAACATTTTGTCATCAATCTTTACATCACTGGCCAACAAGCTTTTATTTCTGCAATTATTTTATTGATAAATGCACCGCTTAAGAATGATTTTTTAGATTTTCTATCCAGTTTTTTAGCTGTATTATATGTGTATTTTGTGTATTGGAAATTTTTTAAATCAGGACGTCGGTTTTGGAATGTTGTAAGAACCATAATCAGCTATATGATTTATACCTTTTTAAGCTTTATTATTTTTGCTCTAATTTTTATTTTAAACAACTTCACTAAAATTTCATTGGAACTTCAATAAACAATAGCTGTGACTCTTGTTGTGCAACGATTTCAAACTGGTTTACATTAGAAATTCCTAAGGCATCTCTTTGATTAAGTTGTTGATTTTCAATTGTTGAAACCCCATAGACTTGCATTACATATACACCATGAGCGTCTGTTTTTAAGGGATACAAAAATTGATCACCTGCGTTCAAATTCATTCTAGAAATTTGGGCATTCTGATAAATTTTCAAACTTGTTTCTAATTTAAAATCATCCATAGATTCTACCAAAATTTGTAATTCTCCAGAAGAAACCAGCTCAAAATGTTTTTGATCATAACGTGGTGATACGTCTTCTCTATTTGTTGAAATCCAAATCTGGAATAACCTTAATTCTTCTGTTGACGATGCATTCATTTCAGAATGATAAACACCTGTTCCAGCCGACATCACTTGAACTTCCCCTGCTTCAACAGTCAGCCACTGCTCTGTCACGGAGTCTTTGTGCTTTAGAATCCCAGAAAGCGGCACAGTAATGATTTCCATATTGTCATGAGGATGTGTACCAAAACCCATACTTGGAGCAATTTTATCGTCATTCAAGACACGAAGTGCCCCAAAATTCATTTTATTAGGATCAAAAAAGCGTGCAAAACTAAAAGAGTGATTAGCTTCTAACCAACCATGATTGGCATAGCCACGTGAACTTGAAGGGTGAAAAATCATCTTCATAAAAAGTATTTTAAAAGGTAATCGTTAAGAATTGTAAATCTTCGTTAAACTAAATCTAAAAAATGTAGAATATTGTTACTTTTGCTACAAAGATATCATATATGGATCTAAATTTCAATAAAAACGAAGATCAAAACAAACTGCTTTTATCCGACCTTAGAAAACGCTTTGCAAAAGTCAAACTCGGTGGAGGAACTTCAAAAATTGAAAAACAACACGCCAAGGGCAAAATGACTGCTCGTGAGCGTATAGATTATCTTTTAGATCCAAAATCTGAATCCATTGAAATTGGTGCTTTTGCTGGCGAGGGTATGTATAGTAATCATGGTGGTTGTCCATCTGGCGGTGTGGTTGTAATAATTGGATATATTGCAAAAAAGCAATGTGTAGTCGTAGCCAATGATGCCACAGTAAAAGCTGGTGCTTGGTTTCCAATTACTGCCAAAAAGAATTTAAGAGCACAAGAAATTGCTATTGAAAACAAACTCCCCATCATATATTTGGTGGATTCTGCAGGAGTGTATTTGCCGATGCAAGACGAAATTTTCCCCGATAAAGAACATTTTGGTCGAATTTTTAGAAACAATGCCATTATGAGTAGTATGGGAATTACACAAATTTCGGCCATTATGGGAAGTTGTGTCGCTGGTGGTGCTTATCTACCTATAATGAGTGATGAAGCCATTATTGTGGATAAAACAGCTAGTATATTTTTAGCTGGTAGCTATTTGGTAAAAGCAGCTATTGGAGAAAGCATAGACAATGAAACTCTTGGTGGTGCTACGACCCACTGTGAAATTAGTGGTGTAACAGATTATAAAGCTAGCGATGACAAAGATGCTTTGGATAAAATTAAATCCATTATGGACAAAATTGGGGCTGCAGAAAATGCTGGATTTAACCGAATAAAAGCCGTAAAACCCAAAGAAAATCCAGAGGATATTTTTGGAATTCTACCACGTTCTAGAGCCGATCAGTATGATAGTTATGAAATCATTAAAAGATTGGTAGATCGTTCAGAATTTGAAGAATACAAAGCAAGTTATGGAAAAACCATCATCACTTGTTATGCTCGAATTGATGGTTGGGCTGTTGGGATTGTAGCCAATCAACGTAAGTTGGTTAAAACCAAAAAAGGAGAAATGCAGTTTGGTGGCGTTATTTATAATGATAGCGCAGACAAAGCCACACGTTTTATTGCCAATTGTAATCAGAAAAAAATTCCATTGGTGTTTTTACAAGATGTTACAGGGTTTATGGTCGGTAGTAAAAGTGAACATAGTGGAATAATAAAAGATGGTGCAAAAATGGTGAATGCTGTAAGTAACAGTGTTGTACCAAAATTTACTATCGTTACAGGTAATAGCTACGGTGCAGGAAATTATGCAATGTGTGGCAAGGCCTACGACCCTAGATTAATTGTGGCTTGGCCCAGTGCGGAATTAGCTGTAATGAGCGGTAATAGTGCCGCTAAGGTTTTATTACAAATAGAAACCGCTGCACTCAAGAAACAAGGAAAAAAAATATCCGAACAACAAGAAGCCGAATTACTTTCAAAAATTAAACAAAAATATGACGAACAGGTTTCGCCTTTTTATGCGGCGGCGCGACTTTGGACGGATGCGGTTATCAACCCTCTTGATACACGAAAGTGGATTAGTATGGGAATTGAGGCCGCAAACCATGCCCCAATTGAAAAAGATTTTAATTTAGGAGTGATTCAAGTTTAATGATTCAAGCGTTTTTTGACGTTGAATTTTCCCTGAACTTGTTTTACAAAATTCTTTTATAAAGTAGATATTTTTTGGACGTTTATTTGTGTCAATTTCACTAAAATCTAATTCTAACTCCTGTGATTTTCCCTCAATAATTAGAATTACTTTTTGCCCTAGTAATTTGTCTGGAATTGAAGTGATATAAAATCGATTGCTGATTTGATCTTGTAGGACTTTCTCTATCTGCTCTGGATAAATTTTTATTCCCCCCGAGTTCATCACATTATCAAATCGACCTAACCATATAAAGGAATCATTCGAAACGAGAGTAACTACGTCATTTGTGTACAAAACCTCCGATGTTAGTTTTGGAGCTTTGACCACTAGGCAATCATTTTCATCAACATCAATTGAAATATCAGGTAAAATTATAAATACCCCTTCTCCTTTCGATAAATTTTTTGCAGCAATATGACTGACTGTTTCTGTCATCCCATAGGTTTCAAAAATCGATGATGGGTGTCCTTTCAATTGATTTTGTAAAGTCTTAGAAACGGGTGCACCCCCTACAAGAAGAGTTTTAATTTGATTTAATTTTGAAAAGGAATTATGAACTTGTAATGGCACCATAGCCGAAAAATCATATTGTTGTGTAATGTCTTTTAATGGATTTGAAGAGGGTTCTATAATATCCAATTTTAAACCTAGAACCCAAGCGCGAACAAACATCATTTTTGCGGCTATATAAGAAAACGGTAAACAGCAAAGAGCAGAATTCCCAGGACTTAAATTAAAAAAAATACCAGTTGCTTTTGCAGAATTGACAAAGGCAGATTTTAAAACTGTAATATGCTTAGGTTGGGATGTTGTTCCAGAAGTTTTTAGGACTATAGCCTTTGAATTATCAATCCAGTTCAGGATAAATTCTCCTAAGTGTGCCTCATTTACATTATCACTTAAAATAAGGCTCTCTGCCAATATTTTTATGGATTCAATAGTGTAGTGAACACCGTCCAGTTGAAACGCTTGGTTAAAGTTATTATAAACGGTATTTGTGCTCAAAAACTAGTTGTTAGTTACAGTTCCAAATAATTTTTCTTTCCAATTGATCCAATTATATTTTTTGGCAAAAACAAACAAAACAATTGGATATATGATTACAACAGGAAAGAACACTTCTACATTTGACATTTCTGGTTCAGAAATATCTTTTAAAATAGAATGGGTTTGAAATGCTGTCCAATCTGCAGTAACAAGAAGCGCGGCAATAAGATTATTGGCCGCATGAAAACCCAATGCCAACTCTAGACCTTCGTCCATAAGAGTCATTATACCCAATAAAAATCCTGTCCCTATGTAATGAACCAAAAGCACATAACCCAATTTCTCAATTTCTGGATTTGCAATGTGCATTAACCCAAATAATGTAGATGTAAAAATCAATGGTATCCATCTGTTTTTAACCAAAACACCAAGGCCTTGCATCAAATAACCTCTAAAAAAATATTCTTCAAAACTAGTTTGTAACGGAATAAAAACAACTGAAATTAATACTAAAATTAGAAATGGGATGGGTTTAAAATTAAAGGTGTAATTTTCTGGTGAGGCGTAATATTCCAATAAAATAAAACAAGCTGTTGTTACCCCCCAAATTAGAAAAGCAAACCAAAAACGGCTCCAATCAATTGAAACTCTAGAAGTTGTAAGACTTCTTAAAGTTTGTTTATGAATATACTTTGCCACTAAAAAAACTGCGGCTAGCCCTACAGCAAAAGATAAAAGCATCAAAAACAAATTCAAATTTGAATCCAAAATGGACATCATGGAAGCGGTGTCCATAGCTGATAAATTACCTCCATCGGCTACCGCTTTTGCTATAACTGCAACTGTAAAAGGAATTTGTCCAATCATTACTCCAATAAAAATAATAATTACTCCAACGAGATATAACCACCAATCATGTTCAACTTTAAATGCTTGTTTGATATACATAGTTTAAATTTTAAAATTCCACTTTTCTTTTGGGTTGTACTGCAAATTACCATTATTTATTTGTAATGGCGATAAAAAATTATTCGAAAAAAGCATTCCTGTTCCCAAACCTTGAGGTCTTTCGACATTTAGACTGTAGGTCCATTGGGCAATAGCATTAAGTCCAATATTACTTTCTAATGCGCTTGTAATCCACCATCCAATATGTTGATCTTCAGCCAAGTCTATCCAAGATTGACTTCCTAAAAACCCACCAACAAGAGTGGGCTTGAGAATGATATATTGAGGATTAATAGTTTGTAGTAATTGTTTGCGTTTTATTACATCGTGAACTCCAATTAGTTCTTCATCAAGTGCAATAGGAAGTGGTGTTTTATCACAAAGTTTGGCCATTGCATCATATTGGCCTTGTTGTATGGGTTGCTCAATCGAATGTAAATCATAATCTGATAAACGCTTGAGTTTTTCCAAAGCATCAGAAGGTAAAAAAGCTCCATTGGCATCCACACGAATCTCAATGGTTTTGGTGTCAAATTCTTTTCTAATCGATTGAATAAGAGCCAACTCCGTTTCAAAATCTATAGCGCCAATTTTCATTTTTAAACAATCAAATCCTTCGTCAAGTTTAGTACGAATCTGAGATTTCATAAACTGCTTATCACCCATCCATATCAATCCATTAATGGGAATAGAGTCCTTACCTTCTGTAAATTTTGATGGAAATAAAACATGTGAAGATTTTGCTTTTAAATCTAAAAAAGCCATTTCTAAACCAAATTGAATCGAAGGGAATTCGATTAATTTTTTTAATAAACTATCTAAACCCAAATTAATATGATCGCAGGCCCATTGTAATGTTTGCTCAAAATCAGGTCTATCATCACAACTCAATCCACGAAACATCCCACACTCTCCAATACCAATATGATTTTTATTTTTAATAGTGATAAACCACGTATCTTTGGTGGTCAATACGCCTCTAGAAGTTCCACTAGCTTGTTTAAATTTTAATTCATATTTATAAAACGAGGCTTTCATTTTTATCATTTATTCAGAGTAAAAATTTTCAATAATCAGTGCTGTGGCAAATAAAATAGCCAAAACAAATGTTGATAATGCCACAAGTTTTAAATGGGGATCAAAATCTTTTGGATTCTTGATAAAAAAAACAACCTTTAAATGAACGATTAAAGGTATAAATGCAATCCAACTCAAATACATGATTTTTGAGTATGAGATTGAATATTGAAAAATCAACATTAACAGGATTGCAGAAAGTATCAGTGCAAAATGATATATTTTTGACGATTTTTTCCCTAAATATCCAGCCAATGTAATTTTATTAGATTTCAAATCTGTTTCCAAATCTCTCATGTTATTTAAGTTTAAAACAGCAGCACTAAGACATCCAATTGCAGATGCTGGAATTAGTAGTATTGAATTAAGATCTTTAGCAAATAAAAAATACGTCCCCATTACACTAAGCCAACCAAAAAATAAAAACACCATCAAATCGCCAAGCGCTCTGTAACCATAGGCTGATTTTCCTACAGTGTAGGTGATTGCAGCATATATTGAAAGTGCTCCTAAAACAATAAAAATCAATGAGTTGATTAGTTGACTAAGTCCAAAAGCCGTATATGTTAAAAGAAGGGCTAAAATTGCACTCAATGTTGCGTTAATGATAATCGCCTTTTTCATTTGTTTTGGGGAAATCGCACCGCTTTGTAAGGCCCGTTCTGGTCCAATTCTAGAGCTATTGTCTGTGCCTTTGATACCATCGCCATAGTCGTTGGCTAAATTTGATAAAATCTGAAAACTAAGCGTAGTAAGAATTATAAGGATAAAAATTACTAGATCAAAAAAACCTAAGAAATATGCATAACTTGAACCTACAACCGCTCCTGAAATAGAAAGCGGTAAGGTGCGCAATCGAAACGCTGAAATCCAAGTTTTTAGTTGCGCCATACTAAGGAATCCATTTTTTATTGAAATTTGGTGGGCGTTTTTCTAAAAATGCATCTCTACCCTCTTTGGCTTCATCGGTCATATAGGCCAATCGTGTGGCTTCTCCTGCAAAAACTTGTTGGCCAACCATGCCATCGTCTGTAAGGTTCATCGCAAACTTTAGCATTTTTATTGAAATTGGTGATTTTTCTAAAATTTCTTGTGCCCATTCAAAAGCTGTTTGTTCTAATTCTTCGTGAGGAATCACTGCATTAACCATACCCATTTCATAGGCCTCTTGAGCAGAATAATTTCTTCCTAAAAAGAAAATTTCACGTGCTTTTTTTTGACCAACCATTTTGGCTAAATATGCAGATCCATAGCCACCATCAAAACTTGTAACATCAGCGTCGGTTTGTTTAAAAATTGCGTGTTCTTTACTTGCTAAAGTCAAATCGCAAACAACATGTAAACTATGTCCACCTCCAACAGCCCAACCAGATACAACAGCAATCACAGCTTTAGGCATAAAACGAATAAGTCGTTGGACCTCTAAAATATTCAATCGGTGATAACCATCTTTTCCTACATAGCCTTCTTGTCCTCGTGCTTTTTGATCGCCACCACTACAAAAAGAAAATACGCCATCTTTTGGCGATGGTCCTTCTGAACTTAACAAGACAACTCCAATGGAAGTATCTTCGTTGGCATCATGAAAAGCAGTTAATAATTCTGACGTTGTTTGAGGACGAAATGCATTTCTTACTTCTGGACGATTGAATGCTATTCGCGCTACCCCATCACACTTTTTGTAAGTAATATCTTCAAATTCAATTGCAGTTTTCCATTGTATTGTACTCATAATTCGGTGTTATTTGTTGACTAAATAAATCCCATCGGTTTCAAGACGTACTAAACGCTTTTTATAAAGTGTCCCTAATGCTTTTTTAAAGGTCTTTTTGCTCATTTGCACTACTTCTCTAATTACTTCTGGAGAAGACTTATCAGTGATGTCTAAAAATCCATTATTATCATTGATAAAATCCAAAAGCGATTGAGCGCTTGGCTCAATATTACGGTAACCGATTTGGGAAAGACTGATGTCAATTTTATTACTGGGTCTAATTTTTTTGACAATACCTTTTAACTTATCTCCAATGCTTAAATCTTTAAAAATATCGTCTTTAAAAATTAATCCTA
>CBFHNG010000025.1:0-27324 GCA_965657165.1 Flavobacteriaceae bacterium | reverse complement strand
AAGATATCCGATAGAACTGCGTACTTTCCAGAGTCTGCGTCAGAAATTAATCCCATTGCAATTCCTGAAACAGGTTTTTTTAGCTGAACACCAGCATCCATTAGTGCCATGGTTCCAGAACAAACAGTCGCCATAGAAGACGATCCATTACTTTCCAAAACTTCACTTACAACACGTACTGTGTATGGACAGTCTTCAGGTACCATGCCTTTAAGTGCACGTTGCGCTAAGTTTCCATGGCCAATTTCTCTTCTAGATGTTCCACGAATTGGTCGTGCTTCACCAGTTGAGAAAGGAGGAAAGTTGTAGTGCAAATAGAAACGCTCTTCTCCTTCGTGAGATGGCATATCAATTTGATTGGCATCACGGGAAGTTCCTAGAGTTACTGTAGCTAGTGCTTGAGTTTCTCCTCTTGTAAAAATAGACGATCCATGTGTTGATGGCAAATAATTTACTTCACACCATATTGGTCTAATTTCATCTGTTTTTCGCCCATCCAAACGAAGTCCATCGTTTAGGGTTAAATCTCTTATAGCTGCTTTTTCTGCTTTGCTGTAATATTTTGAAATTAATTTTCCATAATCTTCTTGTTCTTCTTCAGAAAATGTAGCGATAATCTCTTCTTTAATTTCTCCAAATGCTGCACTTCTTTCGTGTTTTGCAGAACCTGCTTTGGCAATGGCATACACTTTGTTGTAGGCCATTTCGTGAATTTTGCTTTCAAGATCTGAATCCTCTCTTTCTGGTTCATATTCACGAACTTCTTTTTTGCCGAAAGCTTCAGCAAGACGCTCTTGAGAAGCACATTGAACTTTGATGGCTTCATGTGCAAATTTGATGGCTTCGGTCATTTCTTCTTCAGAAATTTCGTCCATTTCACCTTCAACCATCATTACTGAGTCTGCAGAAGCTCCAATCATCATATCAATATCAGATTCTGCAAGTTGTACTCTTGTTGGGTTGATAACAAATTCGCCATTTACACGGGCAACTCTAACTTCAGAAATAGCACATTCAAATGGAAAATCCGACAATTGGATAGCTGCCGAGGCGGCTAATCCTGCCATTGCATCTGGCATAACATCTTCGTCATGAGACATCAATTGGATCATTACTTGTGTTTCTGAATGATAATCTTTTGGAAATAATGGACGCAGTACGCGATCTACTAAACGCATTGTTAGGATTTCTCCATCACTTGGTCGTGCTTCACGCTTAAAAAACCCACCTGGATAGCGCCCAGCTGCTGCAAATTTTTCGCGATAATCTACCGTTAACGGTAAAAAATCAACATCGGCTTGTTTGTAATTTGAAACTACTGTACAAAGCAACATACATTTTCCGGATTGTACTACAACAGAGCCATGGGCTTGTTTAGCCAATTTTCCGGTTTCGATAGAAATTTCTCTTCCATCGCCAAGGTCTATGACCTCTCTAAAAACTTTTGGAATCATATTTTTTAATTCTAATTAAACATTGGTGTTGTGTTGTTGTTATTGTGTGGTTGTGACCAATGAAAAACTTTAATTAGCTTCTTCTATAATTTGTGTAAAGATACACATAAAAACAAAAAAGAGGCTTATGCCTCTTTTTGAATATTTATTTTCTTAATCCTAGCTCTTTTACAATCGCACGGTATCTGAGAATATCTTTTTTCATTAAATAATCCAAAAGAGAACGACGTTTTCCTACTAGTTTTACTAATGAACGTTCGGTATTAAAATCTTTTCGATTTTGCTTTAGATGTTCTGTTAAGTGATTGATTCGGTGTGTAAATAATGCAATTTGACCTTCGGCAGAACCGGTGTCTTTGGCATCTTTTCCGTGATTTGTAAAGATTTCCTCTTTAATTTCTTTTGTTAAGTACATTCCAATATTTGTTTAAATAATTTTTATGCAATAATTATGACGCTCATAATCAGGCGGCAAATATAAGAAAATTGATTAATAAAAATATAATTTTATAGAAATTATGCTCTTAGTGGCTGATTTAAAATTAAATCGATGTATTGATTAACTTTGTCTTTTAAATATTCACGGTGTGTAATAAAATCTAAAAACCCATGTTCTAAGACAAATTCAGCAGTTTGAAACCCGTCTGGTAATTCTTTTCCAGTCGTATCACGAACAACACGTGGACCAGCGAAACCAATAAGGGCTCCTGGTTCGCTGATGTTGATATCACCTAGCATGGCAAAAGAAGCGGTTGTTCCTCCCGTTGTTGGATCGGTACACAACGAAATATATGGAATACCAGCATCGGCTAGTTGTGCCAATTTTGCTGAGGTTTTTGCCAATTGCATTAACGAAAGTGCGGCCTCCATCATTCGTGCCCCACCAGATTTTGAAATAATCATAAAAGGCAATTTTTTCTTGAGAGCATAGTCTGCTGCACGTGCAATTTTTTCACCAACAACACTTCCCATAGATCCTCCTATAAAACTAAAATCCATACAGGCTACCACTAAGTCTTTGCCTTTTGATTTTCCAACAGCGGTTCGTACAGCGTCTTTAAGTTTGGTTTTATCTTGCGCGGCTTTTAAGCGATCGGTGTATGTTTTCTTATCAGAAAATTTAAGTGGGTCTTTAGATGTTATTTTAGAATCTAATTCTTTGAATTTATTATCGTCAAACAAAATTTGGAAATATTCTGTACTTCCAATACGCACATGATATCCGTCCTCTGGACTCACAAAGAAATTTCTTTCTAACTCTTCTGTTTCAACGATTTTTCCAGTAGGGGATTTATACCACAGTCCTTTTGGAGTGTCGCGTTTTGCTTCTGTTGGAGTTTGAATTCCTTTATCTGTTCTTTTGAACCACGCCATCTTTATCTAATTGATTAGTATGAAACACAAATCTAACAATTTTTTTACAATGTGTCAACGTTGTTAAGATCCTCAAAAGCTTTCTTTAGACGTGCTACAAAAGCATTTTCGCCTTGTCTTAACCAACGTCTTGGGTCGTAGTATTTTTTGTTTGGAACATCATCGCCATCTGGGTTGCCAATTTGAGAAGCCAAATAGTCTGCATTAGCTTTAAAATCATCTCGAACTCCACTCATAAATGCATATTGCATATCAGTATCGATATTCATTTTGATGACGCCATATCCGATGGATTCTCTTATTTCTTCTACTGTAGAACCAGAACCACCATGAAAAACAAAGTCTATATGGTTGGTAGGGACATTGTATTTTTCTGAAATAAATTCTTGCGAATTCTTTAGAATTTTTGGTGTCAATTTCACATTTCCGGGTTTGTAAACTCCGTGAACATTTCCAAATGCTGCTGCAATCGTAAATTGGTCACTAACTTTACTAAGTTCTTCATAGGCATATGCAACTTCTTCTGGTTGAGTATATAGTTTTGAAACATCAACATCGCTATTATCAACACCGTCCTCTTCTCCACCAGTTATACCTAGTTCAATTTCTAACGTCATTCCCATTTTGGACATACGTTCCAAATAGTGTTTGCAGATTTCAATATTTTCTTCAAGGGGCTCTTCTGAAAGGTCAATCATATGTGAGCTATAAAGAGACTTTCCAGTTTTTGCAAAATGTTTTTCACTTGCTTCCAACAAACCATCAATCCAGGGCAATAATTTTTTTGCACAATGATCGGTGTGAAGAATTACAGGAACGCCATAGGCTTCTGCCATTTGATGAACATGTTTTGCTCCAGCAATAGATCCAGCAATAGCAGCTTTTTGATTTTCATTTGAAAGCCCTTTTCCAGCATTAAATTGTGCGCCTCCATTAGAAAATTGAATAATTACTGGTGCATTGAGTGCTTTGGCAGTTTCTAAAACACCATTAATTGTGTTAGATCCAATTACATTAACTGCTGGTAAAGCAAATCCTTTTTCTTTAGCTAGTTTAAAAATCTCTTGAACTTCGCGACCAGTAGCAACGCCTGGTTTAATTGAATGACTCATTTTGGTTGTTTTTTGTTTTCGGCGTCAAAAATACTAAAATTAATCGCTTTATGTTAAAATTTTAACATGACTTATGCCCTAATTTATACGAAAACGTTTGAGGATAACAAAGACTTCTAAAACGGATAGTTGATTCCAAAGTTATAGACAGCATTGCTGAAGTTGAATTCATTAAACCAGCGGTTTTTTATTGAATAGGTTGGGTTATAGGCCTTAAAACCAGTGTCAAGTCTAAGAATAAAAAAACCAAAGTCATATCGCAATCCAATTCCAGCACCCACAGCAATATCTTTGAGTGAATCAAAACTATCAAAAGTAGCTTTTGGATCTTCTACATCATCCAATACATTCCAAATATTTCCGGCATCCATAAAAAATGCGCCATTGAGATTTCCGAATAAGTTGTAGCGGTGTTCCAAACTGAAAGCAATTTTAAGATTTGCTTCATTAAATTCATTGTTGTTATCTGAACTTCCAGGGCCAAGATTATAGGCAGTCCATGCACGGTTGTCGTTAGCTCCACCTGCAAAAAAACTTTTTGAAAAAGGGATAGTTTTTGAATTACCCAGCGGTAGAGCTATACCTAAAAAGCTTCTAAGTGCTAGGACATTACTGCGCCCCAAATTCCAGAGTTTAATGTAGTCAATTTCTGTTTTTACATATTGAGAAAAAGCAACATCATTCACTTCAAACTCTCCGTTTTCATTTTTTTTCAAATCCAGTAAATCTGCAGCGCCGTTGAGTAAATTACCTGCCAGTTCAAGTTTCATGCGAAAAATTGAAAAGTCACTATCAAAATTATTTTCTCGAGTATCTTTAGTAAAACTGAAATTACTAGCTAAAATAAAGTTATTCTGAGTCAGTCTATTTTTTCGTTCTCTAATATTTCTAACGGTTTGATATTCAGATGGATTGGAAGAAAGGAAATTAGAATCTGAACTTACTGTTCCTATAAAATCATCGGCTCTTGAAATATCAAGTGAATTTGATCCATCTGGATTAGAAATAAGATATTCGGCTGGGGTGGAATAGCTGTCAATTGCAATTGTTTCTAGTCGATTAAAAGAATTTTGGTAAACATTAAAGTAATTTCCAGGATTCAAATTTCTTACATATTGTAAGTTTAAAAGATCGAAAGTGTTAGTGCTTGTTTTTTTAGGAAACCAATTGTAGCTGAGTCGTCCATTGAGTGTTCGTTTGTCCAGTCCAATATTTTTTTGACTTGTAAATCCTGTACTCAACTGTGTTGTTGGAGACATGTATTTTGGAATAATTTTTTCGGTGTTGAATGGAAAAAATAGCCTTGGAATATTAAGTTTTATATCTGCTCCAAGTTCATTAATATCAAAAAATTGATCTTCAGATTTTGCACCATCTTTTGATGCTCCAACAGCTCCTAAAGCAGAGATTTCTAGTGTTTCTGCGCCTCTAAAAATATTTCTAATGACCAAACCTGTAGAAAAAGAAAATCCAATTTTTTGAATATTACTTTGCGATACATTGACATCAAAACCCAATCCATATTTTTTTCTAGGATTAAGATAAATATTTGCAGTAAGCGTTGTATCCAAAACGTTCTCTACATATTCAATATTTGGATATTTAAAGGCATTGAGTTGGCTCAAATAGCTGTAAGTTCGAGTTTTGTTTAAGTCGCTATACAAATCCCCTTGATTAATTAAAACAGCATTTGTGATTGCTTTTGGTCGGTATTTTAAAGCATCGTAATTGTAAAAATTAAAATTATTAAACGTCGCTGTTTTATTTGGTGTTGAATTACTCCGATTTTTAAAACTCGCATCCGTAAAAATATTGACTTCCTTAATACGATATATTTTGAAAGGTTCTCGTGTTGTAGAGTCTTGGGTTCTAATGACTCTATTGGGGATATTTATTTTGACATCAACATTATGGTTTGTATTGATGGTATCATTTTCGAAACTTACATAATCTTGTGAAAAATGATAAACTCCAGAGTTTCTAAAGTGACTCGTGAGTCGACTACGTTCTTCTTTGAAGTTTGCGATGTCAAATTGTTTTTCTTTTTTTATGGCCGATTCTGTTTTTACATTTTCATAAAGTGTATCCAAAATCGGAGTTTCAATTTCCTTAGTGATATTTCGAATATTATAGGGCTGTCCTGTTTCAATAGTATAACTCAAAGTTGCACGCTTGTTGCCCAAAGTGTCAACAGTGTAATCAATTTTTCTATCAAACCATCCTTTCGAAAAATAATAACGTTCCAGATTGAGCTTCGTTTTTTTAATTTTCAAACTATCCAATATAGTGGGAGCTTCCCCAGTTTTTTTTAACCATCCATTAAAACCTAATGAAGATTTTTTAATTTGATTTAATTGTTTTTTTGAAAATTTATTGATGAGTCGTTGTTTGCGTTTTGGACGTTTATTTAGCCATGCTTCAAAAATTGAATCTTTATTTGGTCGGGCTAGGTTGTAAATATGAAGCCTAAGTGGAACCCCCAAAATTGTGGTATTTTTATTTTGAAACGAGAGTTTTGAAAGTGCCTCTGATGTGTTGGGTTTTCCATTTACAATAAAAGAATTTTCGACCAGTAAATGATCGTTTTTAGCAATTCTTTTTACGGCATTACAACCGCTGCAGATGTATGCAATCAAACAAATAAAAAATATTTTTTTAAGCGAATCCTTCAACAAGACGTAAATAAAATTTAGATTTATACTCTAAATGAATTTAAATCAAATGTACATTTTTTAGATGTTAACTAAAAACCAATCCAAGCGAATCCTTAGTTTGAGTAAGAAAAAGTATCGTACTCAAGAGCAATTGTTTGTGGCAGAGGGCGTTAAGGTCGTCAAAGAATTTTTAGATTCTAATTACGAGCTTGTAGAAATTTTTTCAACAGACATAAAATACGCACAATTTACAGATGCTTTCATTCATGTTTCTGGCAAAGAACTGTCAAAAATGAGTACACTAATAACTCCCAACATTGTTTTGGCAACCTTTCGAATCCCCAAATCTAATCCGATTGATTATAATAACTTGATTTTGGCACTTGATGATTTAAATAATCCTGGGAATTTGGGAACAATTATACGGCTATGCGACTGGTTTGGTATAAAAGATTTAGTGTGTAGTCTTTCAACTGTAGATTGCTACAATCCAAAAGTTGTGCAAGCTGCAATGGGGTCTCACACCCGAGTAAATATTACATATGTTGATTTAGAGTCAATTATGTTTAAAGCGCAAAATACGTTTGGCACATTTTTGCAAGGGCACTCTATTTATGAAGAAAAACTTCCAAATTCTGGTATTTTGGTCTTGGGTAACGAAGCTAATGGAATTTCAAAAAATGTAGCATCATTGCTAAAAACTAAACTAACAATCCCAAGATTTGGTCCACTCAAAAAAACAGAGAGCTTGAATGTTGCCAACGCAGCTTCTATTATTTTAAGCGAATTTAGAAGGCAGTCTATTGAAAAGTAAAGTTGATGAAAAACCCACGGGTTTGCATCTGCTTAATATTGCTTGTCCAAGGACTATTTGGGTCAATATCTTTTACGTGTTCATCTTTAAATGAGAAAATTCCTCGAATTGAAGGTGTAAATTTAAACCAAGTAAAATAGATGTCAATTCCAAGACCTAGTTCATAAAATAGATTATTTTTTATCATTCTAAAATTACCCTTACTATTATCATCAGGATTATCTTGATTGCTCGATAAATTCAGGGCAGTTGATACTCCACCAACAATAAATGGTTTTATGTTGTTTACCCGTTTTGTAGATATTTTTATAAGTAATGGAAGATGTATATATGTTGAACGCAATTCGCGTTCGAGGTCTTTTTCTACGTAAGATACGCCATCAAAATAGGTCGTACTATAACTTAATGTTCTGTTGGACATGACTAAACCAGGCTCAAAGCGAATATCGAAATAATCGTTAATTCTTATATTGCCGATTAGGCCAACATTAAAGCCAACAGCTTTTAGCACTTGTATATCTTTCACATTTTTATTGTAATCAATATTAAAATCATAAAGATTAAACCCTAAATAATAGCCATACGACAGCGGGGGTTTATCAAAGTTTTCATTATTCAGTAGTCTTTCTTTTGTAAAAAGTTGTGCTTCAGATTGAACTACAAATAGGTTTATCAATAGGATAGAAAAAAGAAATTTTATTTTCATTTTTTTGAAGCGGTATAAATTGTAGCAACTCCAAATGTTTGAGGTAGTGCTATTGTAGATATAAACCCTGTTTTCTTTAAAATATTGTTGAATGCATCGCCATATGGGAATTTTGCTGCTGATGAACTCAAATAACTGTATGCTTTTTTGTCTCTAGAAAATAGCTTTCCAATGGCTGGTAGTAATATTTTGGTATATAAGAAATAACCTTGTCGGAAAGGAAATTTTGTAGGAACAGAAGTTTCAAGCACCACAAATATTCCATTAGGCTTCAAAACTCTTAAAATTTCTTTTAATCCAACTTCTAAGTGTTCAAAATTACGAACACCAAATGCAACCGTGATAGCATCAAAGCTATTGTCATCAAAAGGAAGGTTTTCGGAATCGCCTACAATCATTTCAATGGTATTATTTAGTTTTTTTGCATTAATTTTTTTTCGACCTACGTCCAACATCCCTTCGCTGATATCCAAACCAATTATTTTCTTTGCCGAACTTTGAGTCAAATTAATCGCCAAATCACCAGTTCCAGTTGCAATATCCAAAATCGACTCAGGATTTTTATTTGCAACAAGTTGTACAACTTTGTTGCGCCATTTTATATCAATTCCAAATGAAATTACACGGTTTAAACCATCGTATTCTTTGGAAATGTTATCAAACATTTTGGTGATTTGTTCCTTTTTTGAAAGTGAACTATTTTTATAAGGTATTATTTTTTTGGACATCTGAACAAATTGAAAATGAGTTGTTTTCGCCATGCAAAGAAATGCAATTCATAGACAAATCCCTAAAAATAACTTATATTTGCGCTGCTCTTTAACTGATAATTAATGAAGATTATTATAGCCGGCGCAGGAGAAGTCGGATTTCACTTGGCAAAACTTTTGTCGTATGAGTCTCAAGAAATTACACTAATTGATTTAGACAAAGAACGCCTTACATATGCAGAAACGCATTTGGATATCAAGGTAGTCAAAGGAGATATTACTTCCGTTTCTGTGCTAAAAGAATCCAATATTACTAATGCAGATTTATTTGTTTCTGTAACCTCATCTCAAACATCAAATATTACGTCTTGTGTTTTGGCCAAACAACTGGGCGCAAAACGTACTATTGCACGTATTTCAAATACAGAATTTATAGATTACAAAGATGAAATTGGTTTTAAAGCATTAGGTATAGATGAACTTATTTCTCCTGAATCGTTAGCGGCTTCAGAAATTGAATTGCTTTTGAGTCAGTCTGTTTTCAATGATACTTACGAGTTTGAGGATGGAGCATTAACCATGTTGGGATTAACACTATCTGCAGATGCAAAAATTATTAATAAATCTGTAAAATTAGCAGCTCAACTACTTTCAGATATTCATTTTATTCCAATAGCCATACAACGATTTGGATCACATGTGAGCATAATTCCAAGAGGAGATACCATCTTTAAAGAAGGTGATCGAGTGGTATTTATTACCTCAAAAGGTGGCGATGAAGAGTTGTGTAATCTAATAGGAAAGCGAAAAACACAAATTAAGGACGTCATGATTCTTGGTGGCGGACAAATTGGTTCGATTACCGCTAATGAATTAGCAAATAACAATTTCAATATAAAAGTTGTTGAAAAATCTAAAGACCGCGCTATTGAATTGGCCGATGAGCTTTCAGATGCCCTTGTGATTAATGGTGACGGTAGAAATGTTGAGGTTTTGGATGAAGAAAATTTCAGTAATATGGATGCCTTTATTTCTGTTACTGGAAATTCTGAAACGAACATCATGTCTTGTTTAGTGGCCAAATCAAAAGGCGTGAAAAAGACTATAGCCCTTGTAGAAAATATGGACTATTTTGCTTTATCACATTCCATTGGAGTAGACACCCTCATAAATAAAAAACTCTTGGCGGCCAATAGTATTTTTCGATATGTTCGTAAGGGTGAAGTTGTAGCAATGACCAAACTCACAAATATGGAGGCAGAATTGTTGGAATTTATTGTAAAACCAACATCAAAAATTTGTCACCAATACATCAAAGAGATAGACTTTCCTAGAGCAGCCATTATTGGTGGTGTAATTAGAAACGAAGAAGGGAATATTGCCTTAGGCGATTTTAAAATTAAAGCTGGTGACCGTGTTGTGGTTTGTTGCCTTCCAAAAGCAATCAAAAAAGTAGAAAGCCTTTTCTTCTAAGCTATTGGTATGAAACATGACAATAAAATAATCGTTCACTTTTTTGGTCTTTTACTGATGTTTAATGGTGGTTTTATGTTATTAGCATCACTGTTGAGTTTTATTTATAAAGATGGTGTAACCCAACCTTTATTTTTTTCTGGAATTTCGACATTACTCATTGGATTTTTACTGATGATTTCAACAAAGAATCATTCCAAAGAAATGAGTAAACGCCAAGGATATATTGTCGTTTCTTTTGGTTGGATTGTGATGGCTTTATCTGGAACATTACCCTATATTTTAACGGGGTCAATTACAAACTTTACAAATGCTTTTTTTGAAACCATTTCGGGATATACCACAACAGGTTCCACAATTCTCAATGATATAGAAGTTTTACCAGAAGGTATTTTATTTTGGCGAAGCCTAACGCATTGGATTGGTGGTATGGGGATTATTGTTCTGGCTATTGCTATTTTGCCTCTATTGGGGATTGGAGGTATGCAGCTTTTCGCAGCAGAAGCACCAGGCCCTGGTACAGATAAGCTTCACCCAAGAATTACTGATACAGCAAAACGATTATGGCTTATATATTTTGGTTATACAGCCGCTGAAACATTATTTTTAAAATTGGCTGGAATGTCCTTTTTTGATGCGCTAAATCATTCCATGAGTACGCTTTCTACTGGTGGCTTTTCGACCAAAAATGCAAGTTTAGCACACTGGAATGATACGCCTTTGATTCAATATATTGTAGTACTTTTTATGTTTTTGGCGGGCACAAATTTTGTATTAAGTTATTTTGGATTCAAAGCCAATTTTTCAAGAATATTTAAAGATGAAGAGTTTAAATTATATGCAAAATTTATACTTGTTTTTACAATAATCACAGCCGTAGTAATCTTTTCCAATTCTGTATTTGATACTGCATCTTCGTTCGCTCATCCGTTGATTTTTGGAGAAATAGAAGCCACTATTCGTCATGCACTTTTTCAGGTTGTGGCTATTGTAACAACTACAGGTTTTGTCACTACCGACTTTATGGTTTGGCCCTATTTTTTAGTGGTGTTTTTCTTTGGCTTGATGTTTTTGGGCGGGTCTTCTGGAAGTACATCTGGAGGAGTAAAAGTCGTACGTCATTTAGTTCTTATTCGTAATGGGTTTTTAGAATTTAAAAGATCACTTCATCCCAATGCAGTACTTCCTGTTCGATATAATTCAAAAACAATTTCTGGAGATATTGTTTTTAATGTTTTAGGGTTTTTTATGCTCTATATGTTATCATTTATAATAGGCGCTCTAGGTTTTGCCTTTGTAGGTCTAGATTTTGAATCCGCTATTGGCGTTGCAGCCTCGAGTTTAGGAAATGTTGGTCCAGCACTTGGTGAATTTGGCCCAGCACATAACTTTAATGAAATGCCACAAATAGGGAAGTGGTGGGCAGCTTTCCTTATGCTTATTGGACGATTGGAACTCTTTACAGTTTTAATCTTATTAACTCCATTTTTTTGGAGAAAATCATAAATTAATTTAATTTGATAACGCATTTTTGATGCGTTGAACAGCCTCAATAATTTGATCTTGAGATGCTGCATAAGATATTCTTATACAATTTGGATTTCCAAAAGCTTCGCCTGTTACAGTTGCCACAAGCGCTTCTTCCAAAAGGTAAAGTGACAATTCTGTAGCATTGTTTATTTGTTTTCCTTTATATGTTTTTCCAAATAATGCTGATACATCAGGAAATACATAAAAAGCACCTTCTGGAGTATTGCATGAAAAACCATCAATATCACCCAAAAGGTTTAAAATTAGATCGCGACGAACTTTGAACTCATCAATCATATATTGTACTTTGGATGGTGATGCTTCCAAAGCTGTAATTACAGCACGCTGCGCAATACAGTTTGCTCCACTTGTAATTTGCCCCTGCATTTTATTACACGCCCTGGCAATTTTTTCTGGTGCTCCTAAAAATCCAATTCTCCATCCAGTCATTGCAAAAGCTTTGGATACACCGTTTACAGTGATAGTCCTGTCGTACATATCCTCAAATTCAGCCATACTAGCATGTCCATTTCCAAAATTAATATGCTCGTAAATTTCATCTGAAACCACATAAATTTTTGGGTGTTTTTGAAGGACATCTGCAAGTGCTCTTAATTCTTCCCTACTATAAACAGATCCACTAGGATTACATGGCGAACTGAACCAAATCATTTTTGTTTTGGGCGTAATAGCGGCTTCAAGTTGTGCTGGTGTCATCTTGAAGTCCGTATCTATTGATGTTTTTACTTCTACTGGAGTTCCTTCAGAGAGCTTTACAATATCAGAATAACTTACCCAATATGGGCATGGCAGAATGACTTCATCTCCTTTATTAAGCAACACTAAAGCAACATTTGCTAGACATTGTTTTGCGCCTGTAGATACAACAATTTGACTTGGAGAATAGGTTAAATTATTATCACGTTTGAATTTTGTAATAATTGCCTGTTTAAGTTCAGCATACCCATCCACTGGTGTGTATGAATTGTAATTATCATCAATGGCTTGTTTTGCAGCAGATTTAATGAAATCTGGTGTATTGAAGTCTGGCTCTCCCAAACTTAGTCCTATTATATCTTTTCCTTCTGCTTTTAGCTCTCGTGCTTTGGCTGCCATGGCTAGAGTTGCCGAGGTAGCCATATTCAAAATTCGTTCTGAAAGTAACTGGTTCATCTAAAGTGATTTATGCTTCTAATTTTGGCTTCATGCCCATTAATCTTAAGTAATTAAAATGAGCAATTATTGCTTTTCTTGTAGTTTTATATTCGTTGTAAGGTAAATTAAATTCTAATGCTGTTTTTTTAACAATTTCAGCAATTTTACCGTAATGGATGTGCGAAATATTTGGAAAAATGTGATGCTCTACTTGATGATTTAAACCTCCTGTAAACCAGTTGATTAATTTATTTTTTGGAGAAAAATTTACGGTTGTTTTTAGTTGATGAATAGCCCAAGTATTTTTTAAACTTCCATCTCTTTCAGGAACAGGCATTTCTGCTTCATCCATGACGTGTGCCAATTGAAACACAATACTTAGGATTAGTCCAGCGGTATAGTGCATCACAAAAAAACCAATTAAAATTTTCCACCACGAAAGGTCTAAAATCAGCATAGGTAAAACAATCCACATTGATAAGTATAAAATTTTTGACAATACTAATGTACTCCAGTTTACAAATGGATTAGGCAGTTTTCCATAGGCCAATTTGCGTTTCATATAGCGTTTCATCTGTAAAAAGTCAGTTGTAATTGCCCAATTAATAGTGAGAAGTCCATATAAAAGTATAGAATAATAATGTTGAAACTTATGATACCATTTCCATTCGGCGTGTTTTGTAAATCTAAGGATACGACCTGCGTCCAAATCCTCATCATGACCATGAACATTGGTATACGTATGATGAAGAACATTGTGCTGAACTTTCCAATTGTATACATTTCCTGCAAGGATATATATACTGCTGCCCATAAGGTTGTTAATCCAAGATTTGTTTGAAAAAGCACCATGGTTTCCGTCGTGCATGACGTTCATTCCAACACCAGCCATTCCAACACCCATTATCACTGTAAATAAAATTTGTAACCACCCTGACATTTCAATAGTTAGGATAAGTAGATAAGGGACTAAAAAAATACAAAACATTATAATTGTCTTTACCCACAATTGCCAATTTCCAGTACGTCTTATATTATTTTCCTTGAAATAGTTGTTAACTCTTGAGTTTAGTGTCCTAAAAAAATTTGTGGGGTCTTTTCTAGAAAATTTCAAAGTAGTTTTGTTCATCATAATTGATTTTAAAATAAATTCAAATATAAGTAATAATTCAATTTTAAAAGATGACTTTTAAACATTTAAGAGATTAATAACTATTTTTGTTCAAATTTAATTTTCTATGGATGCAATTCTAAAATATTTCCCTGAATTATCGGATGTTCAAAAACAACAGTTTGAAGCATTACAGGGGTTGTATGAGGATTGGAATTCTAAAATTAATGTTATTTCACGTAAGGATATCCAGTCTTTATATCTCAAGCATATTTTACATTCATTAGCTATTGCCAAAGTCATAGATTTTCATTCCAATGCAAAGGTTTTGGATGTTGGAACAGGAGGAGGTTTTCCAGGAATACCTCTGGCAATTCTATTTCCAAAAACAAGATTTCATTTAGTTGATAGCATTCAAAAAAAAGTAAAAGTTGTTGCAGCGGTATCCCAATCGATTCAACTAAAAAATGTAACCTACAAACACACACGAGCTGAAGCTGTTCAAGGGCATTTTGACTTTGTAATTAGTCGCGCTGTCACTACGATGCCCAGTTTTGTAAAATGGGTAAAAAATAAAATTAAGAAAGAACAATTGCACCCGCTTTCAAATGGGATTTTATATCTCAAAGGGGGTGATCTTAAAGAAGAATTATCTTCCTTTGACAATACTACAGTCTATAACATTAGTGGTTTTTTTGAAGAAGATTTTTTTGAAACAAAAAAGGTGGTTCATTTACCTATTTAAATATTTTTTAAAATGTTGTAATAAAGTTGAATGTAACCCCAGTATTCTGGCTGACTGGTCTACAAATTCCACCAACACAAAGTAGCCCACCACGTTGTCTACCATAATTAATAGCAAAGCGTGAAGCACCTTTTGTATAACTTCCACCCATATTAAAAAAATGAATTTTAGTATCTTGGTCTATCTTACTATCTTCATAATTGTAGGAATCATTCACATAAAGTCCAAACTTAGAATTGAAAAAATACTCTACAGTTCCACCCATCCAATTTCTTGCATCATCATTTGTCGAAAGATGTTGAAGTTCTAAACGTAATGATTTACCTTTTCGGAATTTATATGTCCCGTCTACGACACTAATCCACGCGCGTACATTACTGTTATCGGCCTTGGACTCTAAGACACTTTTATTGTAGTAAAGATTGATAAAGGTGAAAATTGATTTTAATCTTTTATTCCATTTTTTGCGAACTTCAAGGTTTAAATCTGAATATAATTTATTTTTAAAATTTATAAATTCTGTTTCATAAGTCAAATTATCACTCAAAAAATATGGAATTCCTGTAGGGTCAGAATAATCACTGGCTAAGTTTGCCCAATAAGACATATTAAAATTCACTTTTGCGCCATATTTTCCACCAATCAAACTTCCTTTTTTTATTTTAAAAAAAACATCTATAAACTGCCCAATTTCACCTGCTTTGATTAGAGGAGATTCATAATTTTCAATGAATAAACCAGGTTGAGATTGGTATAAATAGATATTTGCTAATGTATAGTCATGTTGTTTTGAAAGTGCTGGTAAATAATTCACACTTAATTGGTTAGTGGGGTTGTTATTCGCATTGCTTTGCGCACGTTCTGAAAACCAACGCATATTTTCTAAGCGTCTAAAATTATAACTTATCCCAAACCCCTTCTGGCTATACCCAGCTGTCCAGCTAAGGGCATTGCCTTTGAATGTTTCATTTTCTGAAAACGTTACAATATTTGGTATGATGTTATTGAGTCTCAAATCGTTACTTTTTTCTATATACTCAATATTGGTGTAAAAATTTTGATGTGTATAATCTAAACGTGCTGAAAAAGCGTTGACAATTTCAGGAATATCAGATGCAATTGATTCATCAGATTTCAAATAAGATTCATTTTTTCCAACATAACTAAGTCCTAGTACTAGGTTGCTTGAAGGCAAAATATCAAAGGCACTAGAAAGGTCTATTTCTGCATCAACTCCAAAAATATCACCATCAGAAACGTCAAAACCCTTTCGTTGTCTACCATATAAAGTTGTAATTTTAATGGAATTTGATGGGTAATATATGAGTCGTGCACCTCGTAAGGCCGTATTGACTCCCAAAGCACGATCCTCCCACGATCTCAAAATCAATCCGCTCCCAAATTGTTCATAAAAATACCCTAGAGTAATATCGATTTTTTTTGCTGCAAAACGCAAATAGTAAGTGGCTAAGCCAAAATCTTTGTCATACAAATTACTATTGTTGAGTAAATTTTTGGGAGCATAACTTTCAAGTTGTACTCCTGCAGAAAATTGATTTGAAATCGAATAATCTAATCTTAAAAAATTTGTAGAACGAAAATGTTCTTCTTCTTCAAAGTCTCCAAATTTTGAATCATTCAAGTACCACTGAGAATTTGATTCATAGCTAGCTCTTAAATTATTTTTAAAGCCTTGAAAAAAAGTTTTTGTATTTGTTTTGTTTTGAGAAAACACAGAAAACACAAGCATATAACAACAAAGGATAAGTATTTTTTTTATCATTTTTATGTTTAATTAAATTTGATATAACTTAAACTAATTTTATTGACTAAATTTTAAAACCTGATCATAAAGCTCATCTTCATAGCCAGGAGTATAGCCTGTGTGTTTGTACACCATAAGACCATTTTTCACAATAACTGTATAGGGTACAGTGCTGATTCCAAATGCCCTTTTTAGCTCGCTATTTTCATCCAATAGGATTTCAAATTCCCAATCTTTTCCATCAATCATTGGTTTAATACGCTTTGAAGTTCTTGAATCATCAATAGAGATTGCATAGTATTTTACATCTGTTTCTCTAACCCAATCCTCATAAACTTCAGCCACAGCATCTAGTTCGTTTTTGCATGGCACACACCATGTTGCCCAAAGCGAAATGATTATAAGCTGGTTGTTTGAAGCAATTTCATCTGTCTTGACATATTGCCCAGAAAGCGTTTTCAATTCTATACTTGGTAATGGACTTTGTGCTTGTGCGAAAAGTCCTAAAAAAAACATAAATAGATATTTTTTTTTGTTCATTATTGTTTGTAATAAAATAAACATTAAATTTACAAATAATTTAATAAATTCAATAAATATTTAATAAATTAATAATACAAATAACTAATTGCTAATAAAACAATTGCAAAACACAATTAAAAAAAAGATTTCATATGAAAAATGTATTTAAAGTTCTATCAATATTTTGCTTCTTTTTTGTTTTATCATGCTCTAGCGATGATGAAGTTTCGTCTAATAATCAAAATACAAACGACAACCCAGTAACCTCAATTAGTCTTAACTTTAATAAAGATTCTTATTATGTTGGTGAATATGGATTTTATGTTGTAAGAGATAATCAAAATAATGTAATAACAGATGATGCTTCTGTTACAGTTAATAATGTTGCATTAACCGTGAATCCCTACAGTTTTGAAACTTCTGGAAGCTACACATTTGTTGCTACTTACGAAAATCTGACCTCTAGCAGTGTGACTTTTGAAGTAGAAAGTGCTTCTGAATATAGTGATACCTCAAGTTTTTCTTCTTCGGGTGCTCCTGCTACATTTACCAAAAAAGTACTATTAGAAGATTTTACAGGAACGTGGTGTCCAAATTGCCCTCCAGCAGCAGCTGCTGTAGAGAGTGCTGTTAATGGAAATTCTAACATTTTTGGAGTAGGATATCATGATGGTGATCCAATGCAAATTGAAGAAACAATGTTTTGGTCCGATTATTATAATGTAACAGGATTTCCAACAGTCTATATTAATGGTCCAGATAATCGTTGGAATTTTCCAAATATGGCTCAAGTAAACTCAGAACTTGCAGAAGAGGCAGTAGTTGGATTGGCGCTTGAGGGTGAAATTGTTGGAGGCAAGTTAGATTTAGAGGTTAGTGTTGGTTTTAAAACGACACCAAACGAAGAGGTAAAGCTTATGATATATTTGATTGAAGCCACACAAACTTCTGATTCACCTCAAGCAGGATCTTCACAGGGTGTTAATTATGTTCATAACGATGTGTTATTAGAAGTTTATACTAACCAATTAGGGGATGTAATTTCAGCAAATAATACTACTGCGGGCGGAGTTTATACACGGACTATTACTGGGTTAGACCTTCCATCAAATGTTATTGACGCTAATAATTTGAAGCTAGTAGCTTTTGTACGAAATACTTACACAAAAACTTTTGTTGACTATTTTAATACTACTTGGGAAAATTCTCCACATTACGATATTTATAATGTACAAGAAGTACATCTGGGTGAGTCCGCGTCTTTTGATTAATTCTTTTAAATTTACAAACAAAAAAACCACTCTATTAGAGTGGTTTTTTTGTTTGACATATCTGCTTAATCTAAAAAAGGATATCTGTAATCCTTGGGAGAGACAAAAGTTTCTTTTATCATTCGTGGCGAAACCCAACGTAACAAATTTTGTGCTGAACCAGCTTTATCATTTGTTCCAGAAGCTCTTGCACCCCCAAAAGGTTGTTGACCAACAACAGCACCTGTTGGCTTATCATTGATATAAAAATTACCTGCTGCATTTACCAAAGCTTCTGTGGCTTGATTGGCGGCATAACGATCTGTAGAGAAAATAGCACCAGTAAGTGCGTACTCACTAGTTTCGTCTACCAATGTTAAGATTTTAGCATAGTTTTTATCTTTATATATATAAATCGTAATCACTGGCCCAAAAAGTTCAGTACACATGGTTTCATACTTTGGATTTGTTGTCAAAATAACAGTGGGTTCTATAAAATACCCCTTGCTTTTGTCATAGCCTCCGCCTGTAATTATTTCTGCATCAGAACTGTTTTTTGCAGCGTCTATATATTTTGCAATTTTATCGAAAGCCCCTTCATGAATGACGGCAGTCATAAAGTTTGATAAATCCTCTGGGCTTCCTATTTTTATGGATTTAATATCTTCTAAAAGATAATATTTTACATCTGCCCAAAGACTTTCAGGGATATAGGCGCGAGAAGCGGCACTACATTTTTGTCCTTGAAATTCGAAAGCGCCTCTTACAATCCCTGTTGCGACTTGTTTTGGATTTGCAGATTGGTGAGCTACAATAAAGTCTTTTCCGCCTGTTTCACCTACAATTCTAGGGTAGGTTTTATAGTTATGAATATGAGTACCTATTTGTTTCCATAATTCTTTAAATATAAAAGTAGAACCTGTAAAATGAAGACCTGAAAAATCAGAACTAGAAAGAACAGTATCAGTAATCATTACTGGATCGCCAAAAATAACATTAATGACTCCAGGAGGAACTCCTGCTTCATTAAAAACATCCATTATTACTTTTGCAGAATACACCTGACTATCACTTGGCTTCCAAACAACTACATTGCCCATTAATGCCATACACGCTGGAAGATTTCCAGCTATTGCAGTAAAGTTAAATGGCGTTACAGCATAAGTGAATCCTTCTAGCGGGCGATATTCAATTCTATTCCAAGCATCACTTGTACTTTTTGGTTGATCAGCATAAATTTCTGTCATAAACTGTACATTGAATCTCAAAAAGTCAATAAACTCACATGCAGCATCAATTTCTGCTTGATGTACAGTTTTTGATTGTGCCATCATTGTGGCTGCATTTATTTTTGCTCTATAAGGGCCAGCTATCAATTCAGCTGCACGAAGAAAAATACCCGCGCGTTGTTCCCAAGGCAAGCTAGCCCATGTTTTTCTGGCTTCTAAAGCAGTAGAAATTGCTAGTTCTACATGTTTTTTATTGGCGGTATGGTATGTCCCAACACTATGTTGATGATCATGTGGAGGGCTCATGGTTTGAGTGTCTCCAGATTTTATATGTTCTCCATTGATGTAAAGAGGAACTTCAATTTTTGAGTTATACATTGACTTGTAGGCTTGCAGTACATTTTCACGTTCTTTAGTACCAGGTGCATATGATAAAACGGGTTCGTTTTTTGCTACTGGAACCCTAAAAAATCCTTTTCCCATAGGTGTAGTATTAAGATAATATTAGACAGTAAAATTACGATTTATGATGGAATTTTTGTGTATGATATAAGATTAATTTTGAGCAAATTCTGTACAAAGCTTGAAGGTTGGAATATTTGCTTTAAAGGTCTCATTTACTGAAAGGTCTACCATAGTGTAGGTGCCTTTCATTGAACCAAAAGGAGATTTTAATGTACATCCCGAGTTATAAATATACGACTCATTGGGTTGAATAATCGGTTGATCACCTACAACTCCGTCCCCTTCCACTTTTTCTTTTGAATTTAAAGCATCACAAATATGCCAAGTTCTTGAAAGAAGTTGTACTGGATTTTGACGTTCATTTTTAATTTTTACCACATAACTGAAAGCAAATTGAATAATTTCTTTATAGTAAAAAGTACCTTCAAAATGTGTTTCTACAGATACTTTTATGCCATTTGTGATTTGATGTACCATATTTTGAGGTTCATTTAAATTAATTTGTGATTTGAATAGAATTAGCTTCCCCTAATCCGATAATTTTATCGTAACGCGCACCTAAATCTCTATAATAAACAATGACTTTATAATTGTTTTCTGTTTCATCAAAATTACCACTAACAGCACCTTCAAACAGCGTGTTGTCATCATCTACAACAACATATTTGTAGTTATAAAAACCTTGTTTCAAAAGCATTGATAGTTCGTAAATCCCTTTTTCTACATTAAATGTCATTTTGTTGTCGTCACTGATACTAAAGTTGTTGAATCCTCCATAAACATAGACGGATTGGTCCAAAAATTCTTCAGCAAGTAATGAAAAATGAACATAAGTGTAATCGGCTTCAATGCTAGGGTCTTGACGATCTAAAACAGTGATTTTAAATCCACCATTAATATCGGGATTGTAGGTGTATTTTCTTGAACTTCTATCAATATCCGTATAAAGGTAACTATGATAAAGGTCTTGTAAATCAATGTATTGAATACCTAAGTTTGCCATACGGACATCTTTGTTTTCAAAAAACAAATATTCATTTCCACCCCAAAATAAGGAGTTGTCATTGTACCTATATACCAATTCATTACCTAAAGTATACTGAGGTTTTAAGCCATATATCGCAGTTTTTAGGTTGTTGTTTTGTACTACAACGGTTTTTACAGTTTCGTTCGGGTTGTTTAAATTCAAATTGTTTGATTTTATGCTAAAGTCTACAGTCTGTGCCTCATTTATCAATGCTACATTTCTAGATCTTTTTATTTGAACGCCAACACCAACTTGTTGCTCCATAATCATGAATTTTCTACTAAAAACTAAATCATCGTTTTCATCAAAAATTTTAATAAGGTAATTTCCAGAAACTTTTAGTCGTGTTTGTGGGTTTGGAATTTGTAGTCTATAATGAGAATAAATTTGATAGGTGTTAAACGAATTTTCATAATTAAAAATTCTGAGGTTGTCCATACCGTCAAGATATTCTGATTTCATCAAACGAGATGGTGTCCAGTCGTAATCAAAATGCTCTATGATATAATAAAAATCTTCTTCAAGATTGTTGAGCACATCAAATTCTAAATAAATACGTTCATTCAAATTTATGATGGGAAGGATGGAAATGTCTTTTTGACTTCCAAATGTAATTGTTTTGATGTCACTAGGGGGGTCAACTTCTTCAACTTGGCCTGTTAAAATACAGCATGCAAAGAGTAGAGTAATGTAGAAAAAAATTATACGAAAGGATTTGAGCATACATAAATTTTAGTGCGTAAATATAAGTAAAAATTGCTGCTTTGTTAAAATCTAAAATTTAACAAAAAAAATCCATTTAAATGTTGTGATGAATGCACTTTTAATTTGTAAATTTGCTCGATTTTTAGATACAAATTTCAATAACAAAATATATGTCAAACGACATTCGAATAAAAAAAGGTCTGGATATCAAATTAGTAGGAGAAGCTGCGCTGACCAAAACCAACGCCATAAAAAGTAACTTTTATACGATTCGACCTGAAGACTTCCACGGTGTAATACCAAAATTATTAGTAAAAGTAAATCAAAAAGTAGAAGCAGGTGAGCCTTTATTTTTTGATAAATCCAATGAAGAGATCAAATTTGTTTCTCCAGTTTCTGGTGAAATTATTGAAATCTCCAGAGGCGAAAAACGCCGCATTTTGGAAATAAAAATTAAAGCTGACAAAGATTTAACATTTGTTGAACACAAAAAACTGAACCTTAGCAAAGCAAATGCAGAGGATATCAAAGCCCTTTTGCTTGCTTCTGGATGTTGGCCATTTATAAAGCAACGTCCATATGATGTAATTGCAGATCCAAGTTGTGCACCAAAATCAATTTTTGTTTCGGCACATGCTACAGCGCCTCTAGCAGCAGACTATAATTTTACACTCAAAGGAAAAGAATCTGAATTGCAAGCCGCAGTGTCTGCACTATCTAAACTAACGGATGGAGCAATACATGTTGGGGTTTCTAAGGATGTGCATTCGCCATTTACAAATTTAGAAGATATTTCGACGTATAGAGTTTCTGGTCCCCACCCCTCTGGAAATGTAGGTACTTTAATCAATAAAATTGACCCTATAAATAAGGGTGAAGTAGTGTGGACCGTTACACCTCAAGATTTAGTAATTATTGGGGAGTTGCTTTTAACTGGAAGGTTCAATGCAGAGCGAACTATTGCTTTGGTTGGTTCTCAAATTGAGCAACCACGCTATTTGACAACAAGAATTGGAAGTGAAGTAGCAACAATGATTTATGATCGAGGCCTACAAAAAGATGCTCATGCTCGTATTATTTCTGGAAATGTTTTAACTGGAAAAGAAGTAAAACCTGACGGCCATTTGGACTATTACAGCGATGTAATTTCGGTAATCCCAGAAGGTGACGATTACGAATTCTTTGGTTGGAACAAGCCGGTTTTTGATAAAGTCTCTACGTCTAGAGCATTAACTTTTTCGTGGTTAACACCAAATAAAAAATTCGACTTGAATACAAATACTAATGGAGAACACAGAGCTTTTGTAATCACAGGATCTTATGAAGAAGTATTTCCTTTAGATATTTATCCAATGCAAATTCTTAAGGCATGTATGTACAAAGACCTTGATGAAATGGAAGCATTAGGAATGTACGAGGTTGCACCAGAAGATTTCGCATTAACAGAATTCGTTTGTGTTTCAAAACAACCACATCAAAAAATAATAAGAGAAGGATTAGATTTAATGATTAAAGAAATTGGATAATTATTCATTTTCAAACTAAAGTGAAAAATAGATAGCACATGGGTTTAAAATCAAACTTACACAATCTTAAAGAAAAATATAAAGGCACAAAAATGGCACCTGCTTTTAATGCCATTCACACCTTTTTATATCTGCCAAATGAAACCACTCACAACGGTACACACATCAAAGCTGCCGATGATTTGAAGCGTACCATGAACACAGTGATAATGGCAATGGTGCCTTGTTTAATTTTTGGAATGTTTAATGCAGGTTACCAACACCATCTTGCACTAGGAACAATAGAAGCCGCCGAAGGATTTTTGGGATCAACATTTTGGACTTGGGACAACTTGGTTATTGGAATATGGAAAGTCTTACCGCTTGTTGTAGTTTCATATGGTGTGGGTTTACTTATTGAATTTATATTTGCTGTAATTAAAGGCCATGAAGTTGAAGAAGGGTATTTGGTAACAGGGATGCTTGTACCGCTCATTGTACCAGTAGATTTACCTTTGTGGATGTTAGCAGTAGCTGTTGCCTTTGGAGTTGTAATTGGTAAAGAAGTTTTTGGAGGAACAGGAATGAATATCTTAAATCCTGCTCTCACTGTTCGAGCCTTTCTATTTTTTGCTTATCCAACATGGATGAGTGGTGATAAAGTTTGGGTACATGGTGCAGTAGAACGTGCCGGAACTGCAGATGCAATTTCTGGGGAAACTATCTTAGGAAGTTATGCTCAAAGTCAAGATGTTGTATACAGTCTTGCCGATATGTTTTATGGACTAATTCCAGGATCTATAGGAGAGACTTCAAAAGTGCTCATCATTTTTGGAGCCCTATTCCTCATTTTCACAAAAGTTGGAAGTTGGCGAATTATGCTAAGTACCATTTTAGGAGCACTTGCAATGGGGCTTATCTTTAATGGAGTTGTGGATGCAGGCATCATAACGTCTTCAAATAAGTTTTATGGATTGATGAGTGTTCCATTTTGGCAACACCTTATCATAGGAAGTATATTATTTGGAGCAGTATATATGGCAACAGACCCTGTAACAGCTGCACAAACCAACAAAGGGAAGTGGATTTATGGATTCCTAATCGGGTTTATTTCGATAATGATTCGAGTATTCAATCCCGCATATCCAGAGGGTGTCTTCTTAGCAATTTTGTTAATGAATGTTTTTGCACCAACAATTGATCACTATGTTGTTCAAGGTAATGTAAAGAAAAGAATGAAACGTTTAAAAGTAAAAACGGCATAATATTATGAGTACCAATACAGAATCAAATAAATATACCATACTCTTCGCCATAGGAATGGTCGTTATCGTTGGATCGCTTTTAGCTTTTACGGCATCTTCTATGAAGCCCAATATCAAAGAAAATGAGCGTATGGAAAAACAACAAAATATATTGTATGCCATGGGGGTCAATGATAACGGTGACAACGATATTGTTTTTGTAGGCACAGACAAAGTTGCAGCAGAATTTTCTAAATATATTTCAAAACAGTTGGTTTTGGATACAAATGGAAATGCTGTTGAAAACAACGAAGCATACCTCATTGATGTAAAAAAAGAACAAGCCAAAGCAAAAAATGGTCAAACAAGAGATTTACCACTTTTTGTTGGGGAGAAAGATGGACAAACATTTTATATAGCACCTATTCGTGGAAAAGGACTGTGGGATGCCATTTGGGGGTATATCGCAATGGACAAGGATATGGTAGTTCAAGGGGCATATTTTGATCACAAAGGAGAAACCCCAGGACTTGGTGCCAATATCAAGCAACGTTATTTTATGGACGATTTTTATGGTGAAAAATTGCTTACTGAATCTGGAGAATTTAAAGGTATAACTGTAGCCAAAGGCAACAATGACCCTAAAAATTTAATCAAAGACGATTATGAAGTTGATGCACTTGCAGGAGCAACCATCACAGGCGATGGTGTTTCAGCGATGATAAAATCAGATTTAAAATTGTATTTACCATTTTTCAAGAACTTAAAAACTCAAACCAACTAATATGGGACTACTATCAAAAAAAGACGTTAAGTTAATAACGGATCCCTTAGCAGATAACAACCCAATCACAATACAAGTTTTAGGAATTTGTTCTGCGCTCGCAATTACAGCCGAGTTAAAAGCATCTTTAGTAATGGGAATTGCGGTACTGTTTGTACTAGGTATTGGAAATGTGGTAATTTCATTGATACGAAATATTATTCCTTCAAAAATTAGAATTATAGTTCAACTTATTGTTGTTGCTTCACTAGTAATTATCGTAGACCAAGTCCTAAAAGCATTTGCCTACGAATTAAGTAAAACATTATCTGTTTTTGTAGGGTTAATTATTACCAACTGTATTATTATGGGACGCTTTGAAGCATTCGCACTTGGAAATGGTCCATGGAAAGCATTTTTAGATGGTGTTGGTAATGCTTTGGGTTATGCTGTAATTCTATTGGTCGTTGGATTTTTTAGAGAACTATTAGGCTCTGGAACGTTATTTGGGATTCCTGTTCTTGGAGATCCAATCGAAAAAACTGGTCTATATTCTATTGGCTATGAAAACAATGGATTTATGCTTATGCCTCCAATGGCACTTATAATTGTTGGACTCATCATTTGGGTACAACGCAGTAGAAATAAAGCCTTAATTGAAGATTAAATCTATTAAAAAATAAAATAAAAAACAATGATAGAACACATCGAATTATTTTTTAAATCCATTTTTATTGATAATATGGTGTTTGCAGTTTTTTTGGGCATGTGCTCATATTTAGCTGTATCAAAAAAAGTATCCACTGCAGTTGGCTTGGGTGCTGCAGTCATTTTTGTATTAGCAATTACAGTACCTTTAAACTGGTTGTTAGATCAATATTTGCTACAGCCAGGGGCATTGTCTTGGTTAGGTGAAGAGTTTGCAGATTACGATTTAGGTTTTCTTTCTTTCATCATGTTTATTGCAACAATTGCAACAATGGTGCAATTGGTTGAAATTATAGTAGAAAAATTCTCACCATCGTTATACAATTCTCTTGGAATATTCTTACCATTAATTGCTGTAAACTGTGCCATTTTAGGAGGTTCATTGTTTATGCAATCTCGAGAAATAGAAACTTTTGGATTGGCAGTAAATTATGGAATTTCATCTGGAATAGGATGGTTTTTAGCCATTTTAGCCATTGCTTCAATCCGTGAAAAAATTAGATATTCAAATGTTCCTGGACCTCTAAGAGGACTCGGAATTACCTTTATAGTTACAGGCTTAATGGGAATAGGTTTTCTTAGTTTTGGAGGGATGCTTACAGGTGGAGATGAAGCTCCAAAAGAAACTCCTAAGCTTACTCAAACCATCAAAATTGAAAATTTAGAACCTGTAATTGAAGAAGAAAAAGAAATTGTAACCATTACTAAATCAGAAAACTAACATGATTATTTTAGCTGCTGGAACAACCGGAACTGTCTTAGCTACTGTCGTAGCATTTTTAGTAATTTCACTAATACTTGTGAGTGTACTTCTTTTTGTAAAACAAAAATTATCCCCTTCAGGGCCTGTCAAAATTTTGATCAATGGCGAAAGAGAAATTGAAGTATCATCTGGAGGAACACTTCTATCTACACTTGGGAATCAGAAAATATTCTTACCATCTGCATGTGGGGGTGGAGGCACCTGTATTCAATGCGAATGTCATGTTCTCTCTGGAGGTGGAGAAGCCCTACCAACAGAAACTCCTCATTTTTCTAGAAAAGAATTGCAAAGCGGCGCCCGATTGTCTTGTCAGGTAAAAGTAAAACAAGACATGGAAATTACCATTCCAGAAGAAGTTTTTGGAATAAAAAAATGGGAAGCAACTGTTGTTAGAAACTATAATGTAGCCTCTTTTATCAAGGAATTTGTTGTTGAAATTCCAGAAGATATGGGCTACAAAGCAGGTGGATATATTCAAATTGAAATACCAGCTTGCGAAATTAATTATAAAGACATTGATATCACAGCGCATCCAGAGGA
>CBFHNG010000024.1:0-29674 GCA_965657165.1 Flavobacteriaceae bacterium | reverse complement strand
CCAGAACGTGACGGTTTGTTTTGCGAGCGTATTTTTGGTCCTGTAAAGGATTACGAATGTGCTTGTGGAAAATATAAACGTATTCGTTACAAAGGCATCATTTGTGACCGTTGTGGAGTAGAGGTAACGGAGAAGAAAGTACGTCGAGAGCGTGTTGGACACATCAATTTGGTGGTTCCAGTAGCACACATTTGGTACTTCCGTTCTTTACCAAACAAAATAGGATACCTTCTTGGGTTACCGTCTAAGAAATTAGATATGATTATTTACTACGAACGCTATGTGGTCATTCAACCTGGTGTTGCAGTAAATGAAGAAGGAGAACCCGTTCAAAAAATGGATTTCCTTACCGAAGAAGAATATTTAAATATTGCAGAAGCACTTCCTCAAGAAAATCAATATTTAGAAGACTCTGACCCAAACAAATTCATCGCAAAGATGGGAGCAGAATGTTTGATTGAGTTGCTTTCTCGCATCAATTTGGAAGAACTATCGTTTGAATTACGTCACAAAGCCAACACAGAAACTTCAAAACAACGTAAAACAGAAGCTTTAAAGCGTCTTCAAGTTGTAGAAGCATTAAAAGATGGTAATCAAAATCGAGAGAATAGACCAGAATGGATGATTATGAAAGCCATTCCTGTTATTCCACCAGAATTACGTCCTTTAGTGCCACTTGATGGTGGTCGTTTTGCGACTTCAGATTTGAACGATTTATACCGTCGTGTTATCATTAGAAACAATCGTTTGAAGCGTTTGGTAGAAATCAAAGCACCAGAAGTAATTTTAAGAAATGAAAAGCGTATGCTACAAGAATCTGTAGATTCACTTTTCGATAACACTCGAAAATCTTCTGCTGTAAAAACAGATTCTAATAGACCTCTTAAATCACTTTCAGATTCATTGAAAGGGAAACAAGGTCGTTTCCGTCAAAACTTACTTGGAAAACGTGTTGATTATTCTGCACGTTCAGTAATTGTTGTTGGGCCAGAATTAAAATTATTTGAATGTGGGTTGCCAAAGAATATGGCTGCTGAGTTATACAAACCATTCATTATCAGAAAACTGATTGAAAGAGGGATTGTAAAGACAGTAAAATCTGCAAAGAAAATTATAGACAAAAAAGAGCCGGTGGTTTGGGATATTTTGGAAAATGTTTTGAAAGGACATCCAGTACTCCTCAACCGTGCGCCAACGCTACACCGTTTGGGTATTCAAGCCTTTCAGCCAAAACTGATTGAAGGAAAAGCCATTCAATTGCACCCTCTAGTGTGTACAGCTTTTAATGCAGATTTTGATGGTGATCAGATGGCAGTACACTTGCCACTTGGACCGGAAGCTATTTTGGAAGCTCAACTCTTGATGCTTGCTTCACACAATATTCTAAATCCTGCAAATGGTTCCCCTGTTACGGTTCCATCTCAGGATATGGTACTTGGATTATATTACATGACCAAGTTGCGTAAGTCGACTAAAGAAGTAAAAATCATTGGAGAAGGATTAACGTTCTACTCCCCAGAAGAAGTGATTATTGCCTACAACGAAAAACGTGTTGATTTGAATGCTCAAATTCGCGTGCGTACGCAAGATTTTAACAACAATGGTGAATTAGAAACTCAAATTATTGAAACAACTGTAGGTCGTGTGCTTTTCAACGAAAAAGTACCAGCTGCTGCAGGATACATCAATGAGGTATTGACTAAAAAATCGCTCCGAGATATCATTCACGGTATTTTGAAAGCTACTTCTGTACCTGAAACGGCCGAATTCCTAGATGAAATTAAATCATTAGGTTATAACTTCGCCTTTAAGGGAGGATTATCTTTCAGTTTAGGGGATATCATTATCCCACAAGAAAAGCACGCAATGATCGATTCAGCAAATAAACAAGTTGATGGTATTATGGCGAACTATAACATGGGGTTAATTACTAACAACGAGCGATACAATCAGGTTATTGATATTTGGACGTCAACAAATGCAGAGCTTACGGAACTATCTATGAAGCGTATTCGTGAAGATCAGCAGGGCTTCAACTCTGTATATATGATGCTTGACTCTGGAGCTCGTGGATCGAAAGAACAAATTCGTCAGCTAACCGGTATGCGTGGATTGATGGCTAAGCCAAAAAAATCAAATGCAGGCGGTGGAGAAATTATTGAAAATCCAATTCTTTCTAATTTTAAGGAAGGACTTTCAATTCTAGAATATTTTATTTCTACTCACGGGGCACGTAAAGGTCTTGCCGATACCGCTCTTAAAACTGCCGATGCTGGATATCTTACACGTCGACTTGTTGATGTTTCTCAAGATGTTATTGTAAATTCAGATGACTGTGGAACATTGCGCGGTATTACAGTTACTTCTCTTAAGAAAAATGAGGAAGTTGTAGAAAAACTTGAAGAACGTATCGTTGGACGTACATCATTAGAAGATGTCTATGACCCACTTACTGAAGAACTTCTTGTTGGAGCTGGAGAACATATTAGCGAAGCAATTGCTAAGAAAATAGAAGACTCACCACTTGATTCCATTGAAGTTCGTTCTGCGCTTACTTGTGAAGCTAAAACAGGTATTTGCGCAAAATGTTACGGAAGAAACCTTGCAACTGGAAAAATGGTACAAAAAGGTGAAGCCGTTGGTGTTGTCGCTGCACAGTCTATTGGAGAGCCAGGAACGCAGTTGACACTTCGTACATTCCACGTAGGTGGTATTGCTGGTAACATTTCTGAAGAAAATAATCTTGCTGTTAAGTTTGATGGTGTTGCAGAGATTGAAGATTTGAAAACTGTTAAAGGAAAAGACAACGAAGGAAATGATATTGATATCGTGATTTCTAGAACCTCTGAAATTAAATTAGTGGACAAGAAAACAGGTATTGTATTAAGTACCAATAATATACCGTATGGTTCTTCTATTTTTATTAAAAATGGACAGAAACTTAAAAAAGGAACTGTCGTTTGTCAGTGGGATCCATACAATGGCGTAATTATTTCTGAATTTTCAGGGAAAGTACGTTTTGAAAACATTGAGCAAGGCGTAACTTACCAAGTAGAAATTGACGAACAAACTGGATTCCAAGAAAAAGTAATTTCTGAATCCAGAAATAAAAAACTCATACCTACGCTTCATATTGAAGATGGAAAAGGTGGTGTGATTCGTTCATACAACTTGCCTGTTGGAGCACACTTGATGGTTGAAGACAACGAGAAAATTAACATTGGAAAAATTCTTGTTAAAATTCCACGTAAATCTTCTAAAGCAGGAGATATTACAGGTGGTCTTCCACGTGTAACCGAATTGTTCGAAGCACGTAACCCATCGAACCCAGCGGTAGTGAGTGAAATTGATGGTGTAGTCTCTTTTGGTAAGATTAAAAGAGGTAACCGTGAAATCATCATTGAATCCAAAACTGGAGATGTTAAGAAATATTTGGTTAAACTTTCAAATCAGATTTTGGTACAAGAAAACGACTTTGTAAAAGCCGGTATGCCACTTTCTGATGGATCTGTTACACCAAACGATATTCTTAATATCAAAGGCCCATCTGCAGTACAGCAATACTTAGTGAACGAAGTTCAAGAGGTCTACCGTCTGCAAGGGGTAAAAATCAACGACAAACACTTTGAAGTGGTTGTACGTCAGATGATGAGAAAAGTACGCATTGAAGACTCTGGAGATACTATCTTCCTTGAAAATCAATTGGTACACAAATCCGATTTCATTGATGAAAACGATGATATCTTTGGTAAAAAAGTCATAGAAGATGCCGGTGATTCTGCAACGCTTAAAGCGGGGCAAATTGTTACCGCTCGAGAACTTAGAGATGAAAACTCAATTTTGAAACGTGAAGACAAAGCGCTTGTTTCTGCACGCGATGCACGTCCGGCGACGGCAACGCCAATTCTGCAAGGAATTACTCGTGCTTCACTTCAAACCAAGTCATTCATCTCTGCTGCATCGTTCCAGGAAACGACAAAAGTACTGAACGAAGCCGCTGTAAGTGGAAAAGTTGATGCATTAGAAGGACTTAAAGAAAACGTCATTGTTGGACATCGTATTCCAGCAGGTACAGGACTTAGAGCCTACGACAATATGATTGTTGGATCTAGTGAAGAGCTTGAATCTTTAATGAAAGCCAAAGAAGAAAAACAAGAATTTAATATATAAGTCATGAGCGATTCAGAAAACAAACAAAAAGGTCAAATAAACATTGAGTTGGATGCATCGGTTGCCGAAGGTACCTATTCTAACTTAGCGATTATAAACCATTCTGTTTCTGAATTTGTGGTTGATTTTGTCAATATTATGCCAGGAATTCCAAAGAGCAAAGTGAAGTCTAGAATCATCTTGACGCCACAACATGCCAAACGACTTTCCAAGGCCTTGCAGGACAATGTCAAACGCTTTGAACAAGCCCATGGCGAAATTAAAGACTACGATAAGCCGCCAGTACCGCTTAATTTTGGCCCTACTGGACAAGCTTAACACAAAAAAAATCCCACAATGCGTGGGATTTTTTTATGGAATATTTTAAGTTTTAAAACTCCGAAGTCAAATGAAATTTAATGGAGGGGTATTTTTGTTCAGTCATTTGTAAAGAAAACTTAGAATCGGCCAAAAACACCAATTGACCTTGTTTATCCTTAGCCAAAAAGCGTTGTTTGACACGTTTAAACTCTTTAAATTCTTCATTTTTTTCGTCCTCAGGTTCTACCCAAGCTGCTTTATGGACATTTAAGTTTTCGTAGCTACATTTGGCGCCATATTCGTGTTCTAAGCGGTATTGGATCACTTCATATTGAAGCGCACCCACAGTTCCAATGACTTTTCGGCCATTGAGATCGAGGGTAAAAAGCTGTGCAACCCCTTCGTCCATGAGTTGGTCAATGCCTTTAAAAAGTTGTTTGGATTTTAAAGGGTCTGCATTGTTGATGTATCTAAAATGTTCTGGAGAAAAACTAGGAATACCTTTATAGTTTAATAGCTCACCCTCCGTAAGCGTGTCCCCAATTTTAAAATTCCCTGTATCGTGTAGCCCAACAATATCACCGGGGTAGGAGATGTCTACAATTTCTTTTTTTTCTGCAAAAAACGCATTAGGGCTCGAAAATTTTAATTTTTTGTTGTGGCGCACATGGAGGTAGGGGGTATTGCGTTTAAATTCACCAGAAACAATTTTGATAAAAGCCAATCGGTCGCGGTGCTTGGGATCCATATTGGCATGAATTTTAAACACAAATCCAGAAAATTTAGATTCATCGGGTTGTACAAGACGTTCTTCACTGGCTTTTGGTCGGGGTGGAGGAGCAATGTCAATAAAGCAGTCCAACAATTCGCGGACACCAAAATTATTCAGTGCAGAACCAAAAAAAACTGGTTGGAGGTTGCCCTCCAAATAAGCATTTTTGTCAAATTCAGGATAAATCCCCTGTACCAGTTCTACTTCTTCTCGCAGGGTTTCTGCAGCGGTATCACCAACAAGTGTGTTTAGTTTTTGGTCGGATAAATCAGAAATTTCAACAGTGTCTTCAATGTCTTTTTTACTATCACCTGAGAATAGATTGATGTTTTTCTCCCACAAATTGTAGATGCCTTTAAAATCGTAGCCCATACCAATAGGAAAACTTAAAGGCGTGACAGTAAGTCCAAGTTTTTGTTCTACTTCGTCCAAAAGATCAAAGGCGTCTTTTCCTTCTCGGTCCAGCTTATTAATAAACACAATAATGGGGATATTCCTCATACGGCATACTTGCACCAGTTTTTCAGTTTGCTCCTCAACCCCTTTAGCGACGTCAATCACTACAATAACGCTATCCACAGCGGTAAGAGTTCTAAAGGTGTCTTCTGCAAAATCTTTGTGACCAGGAGTGTCTAGAATATTGATTTTATTGCCTTTGTATTCAAAAGCCAAAACAGAAGTGGCTACAGAAATTCCACGCTGGCGTTCAATTTCCATAAAGTCACTCGTCGCCCCTTTTTTGATTTTATTGCTTTTTACAGCACCAGCTTCTTGAATGGCACCTCCAAAGAGGAGGAGTTTTTCTGTTAATGTAGTTTTACCTGCATCGGGGTGAGAAACAATTCCAAAAGTACGGCGGCGTTGGATTTCGCTTTGAAAAGACATGAAAAAATAATTTTGGCAAAGATACTATTATTCGCCAAAGCAACCGTATGCTATACGTTTTGATTTGGTTATTTTCTTCGTGTTTGCTTGACTAAAAATACAATCAACACAACAAAGTATATTAAAAAGCAAATTCTAGAAACTATAGAAGCAAAATTCTCAAAAAATACTTGATCCAAATAGGGTGTTTGGCAGGGTTCTCCAATGATGTTCCAACCATTCATTAGCAGTAATCGTTCAAAAAAATTAAAACTTCCATTGGCATCTCCACAGTCACCAAAATTGAAAAGTATTGCTATAATTTGTATCCAAATGAGTTGTTTTTTTAGATAAAATGGGGTTGTTGATTTGTTTTTATGATAACGAAATGTAAAAATGACACCAATTAAAACAAAAAGTACACCATGACCAAACAAGCGAAATAACCACATGGTCCAACCTGCCGAGGTGATAAAAAACAAAAACCAACTCAGAAGAAGGTATAGCCAAAGTGCAAGGATATTATTTTTCATTAATTTAATAGTGCAAAGTCCGAATCAAATGTTTTTAATGTGTTTTCCAAAAGTTCAAAAAACAACTCTGATGTACCATCTATGGAACGTCTCATCCAAAAACTAGGGCAAGCGTGTGCTTCGTAACCATCATAACCATCATCTTTCATATCGGTAACAAAGGGGTAAAAACTATCATACATTTCATAATTTGGAGATAAGCCTTGTTTACCTAGCTCTGGATTTTTCTTGTAGTGGTCAATATGATTCAAATAATCTGTTTTGTACTCTGGGTTATATTTTATAAAATTATAAGCCTGATAGTGTACTCTTAAATAATCCTGAAATTCTCTATCATAAAACTCTTGAAATTTTTCAACAAATGTTTTATTCGTATAAAGTGTTTTCAATTGCGTGTTTAGTTTTTTTAAAAATTTTGGATTGTAATGACCAAATTCTGTAAGACTTTTAAAATTAAGCTTTTCTCCATGAGGCCCTTTGGTAAAGGCTTTATGACCAACAATTTTTTCGAGCATTTGCTGCCCAAGTTTTGTTTTAAACTGCGCGTACCGCCCTCTGATACCACTTTCTGGCACCCAACTCAAAATATTTTCATAGCTTAAATCAACAGCATCGACAATTGCATCCCAATTCTTTTGGAGTTCATGTGCCTGTTTTTCAAATAGAGTTAATGAGGGATTGTTGTTTGAGGTCTTCTTTGAACTGCTACAACTTAAAATTAAAAATAAAGAAAATATTAGATAGAGACTGTGTTTAAATTTCATGTTTTTTAGATTTAGGTCTGGCTAAATTACAAAAAAATTGATTAAATATATTTTAGCAATTAATTAATAGAATATGTTAAATTAGTTAATAATTTAGCAGCATGAATGAAGAACAAGTTATATTGGTTAATGAAAATGATGAACAAATTGGGTTAATGCCTAAAATGGAAGCACACGAAAAAGCCGTATTACATCGTGCATTTTCGGTGTTTATTTTTAATTCCAAAAATGAACTGATGCTTCAGCAAAGAGCGGCACACAAATATCATTCACCGCTATTGTGGACCAACACCTGTTGTAGCCATCAGCGTGATGGAGAAACTAATATTGAAGCAGGAACACGCCGATTACAAGAAGAAATGGGCTTTACAACATCATTAAAAGAAACCACTTCATTTATTTATAAAGCGCCTTTTGATAATGGTTTGACCGAGCACGAGTTAGATCATATTATGGTAGGATATTACGAACAAGCGCCAGTTATAAATCCTGATGAGGTTGAGGTTTGGAAATGGATGCCGCTTGAGGACATAAGGGCTGATATTGCAGCTCAACCAGAGCTATACACCGCCTGGTTTAAGATTATATTTGAAAAGTTTTACGAACATATAAATACCACACATGAAAGTCACCGTTAGCAGAAAAGCCCATTTTAATGCGGCTCATAGATTATACAGACCAGATTGGAGTTTTGAAAAAAATGATGCCATTTTTGGAAAATGTAACAACCCCAATTTTCATGGGCACAACTATGATTTGGTTGTAAGTGTTACCGGAGAAATTGACCCTGAAACGGGCTATGTTATTGATGTTAAAATTTTAAAAGATTTTATAAAATCGGAAGTTGAAGACGCTTTTGACCACAAAAATCTAAATCTCGATGTCCCTGAATTTAAAGATTTGAATCCTACTGCCGAAAATATTGTTGTGGTTATTTATAACAAACTAAAAGCAGTCTTAGACGAGCATTTAGAATTGGAAGTCACCCTTTTTGAAACCCCACGAAATTTTGTATCCTACTCAGGAAAATAATTTATGTCATCACTATACCCTCTGAAATTTACGCCGATCCTTAAAGATAAAATTTGGGGTGGAAGCAAGCTCAATAAATTACTAGGAAAACCAACAAAATCGGGAAGTGCAGGCGAGAGTTGGGAGCTTAGCGATGTTGAAGGCAATACCTCAATTGTTTCAAACGGCGCACTAAAAGGAACCTCACTAAAAACACTTCTACAATATCATAAAGCTGATTTGGTAGGCCAAAGAGTGTATGATCAATTTGGTGAAAAATTTCCACTTTTGATAAAATATATTGATGCCAAAAAAGATTTATCTGTACAACTACACCCCAATGATAAATTGGCAAAAAAGCGCCATAATAGTTTTGGAAAAACAGAAATGTGGTATGTGATGCAGGCCGATGATAATTCAAATTTGATTATTGATTTTAATCAACCAGTAACAAACGAATTGTACCTCAAACACCTAAATGATAAAACATTACCATCAATTTTAAATTTTGAAACCGTCAGCAAAGGCGATACTTTTTTTATTGAAGTTGGTCGGGTTCATGCTATTGGTGCGGGAGTAATGCTGGCAGAAATTCAACAAACAAGTGATATTACTTACCGAGTGTATGATTGGGATCGTGTAGACGATCAGGGTAATTCTAGAGAATTACACAATGATTTGGCTATAGATGCTATTGATTTTAATATGCCCAATAATTTTAAGGTCTCATATAAAACCCAACAAAATAAACCAGAAAATCTGGTCACTTGCCCCTATTTTACAACCAATATTGTTCAAATAAATAAAACTATTTATAAACAAAATTCTCATGATTCTTTTATGATTTATATGGCTGTTGGTGGTGATGCTGTTTTTGAAGTTGATGGCAAAACAACACATTTATTGTATGGAGAAACCATTTTAATCCCAGCAAGTATCAAAGAATTTAGTATAACTTCGACGAATACTGAATTGTTGGAGGTTTATATCTAAAAATGATGTAATTTTGTAAAAAATTAAACGCACAAAAATTATGGCAAACGTTAGAAATCTAAAAAAAGATATCAATTATGTTTTAGGAGATATTATTGAAGCAGTTTACATTTGGGAATCTGCAAACCCAGATAAAGACCGAAAAAAAAGTGAGGCCATAATAGATGAAGCTATTGCCACTTTTGATGATCTTATTGAAAAGGTAAATGCAAAAGGTATTGAAAACCACAAAGCTCATTTTAAAGGCATTGTTGATGAGCTCGAAACCAAAGGTCGTGCAATGATTGATAAAATCAACGCCCTTTAATTATTGGTCTTTAGATTCAATTTTTTCCAAGTAATCTTTCAGTAGTACACCATATCGAGATGCTGCAATTCGGGGTGTCAAACTATTGTATATAGTGTCTAAGTAAGTAGACTTTGCATCAAAAATATCAGATAAAGCAATATAAGGTGCTACCTCATTATCATTGTTATTGATCGCATAATTTATGCTATATAAGTATTGTCTTTTCAGATTGTTGTCCATTTTATTTTGTACAACTTCAAATTCTTTTTTGTTGCCTTCGCGTTGTGCATTTATTGATGCTTCTAATAAATCCAAATGTAAGTTTTTAAAACGTTCTAAATTTTTGCGGTAATCCTCAAGTAATTTTTGTTGCGTACTTCCTTTAATTTTTGCATCAAAAACAAATCGCTTTAAATTGGTATCAATTGTTGTCGTTCCAGCATCTGCAAAAAACGGAATGCGTTCGGCGTCTATGGCTTTGGATAAACTTAAATACAATACTTCTGGCTCTTCCAGTTGACACCCAAGTTGTACGGTTTCCTTTCCTATTACATTTAAAGAATCTAGTGTGATATATACCGTGTCATGAAATTTTTGTAAATAAACAGTTCCCTTTTGAAGGCCTTTAATTTTGGCTGAAATTGTACCATTATATTTAGGTTCAGTATGACAAGAAATTACAGAAAGAATAAGAATGAATTGAAAAAGTTGTTTCATGGGTTTAATGAGTAAAAAATTGAATAATTTAAGATGCGGCAAGAGCCATTAAAATTGTACATCCTATTGCTGCAACGGTTCCAATAGCATATCCAAAAACAGCTAATAAAACGCCTACAGTAGCTAATGAAGGATGAAAAGCAGAGGCGACAATGGGGGCAGAGGCGGCACCACCAACATTGGCTTGACTTCCAACGGCAAGGAAAAAGTACGGTGCCTTGATGATTTTGGCTACCAAAATTAAAAGAAGAGCATGAATACTCATCCAAACAATTCCAATTGCAATAAGTCCTGAGTTGTCAAAAATCATTGTAAGATCCATTTTCATTCCTATACTCGCGACCAAAATATAGATAAAAACGCTACCAAATTTACTGGCACCTGCACCTTCATAATTTTTGGCTTTTGTAAAAGACAATCCAATGGCAATAAGTGTAGAAATACTAATCATCCAAAAGAACGATGATCCCAAAAATGTAAAAATATTTCGTGTGGTTTCAGAGCCCATAGACGCCACAACGTTCTTAAAAAATGGCGCCAATTGTCCAGCACAAAAATGAGCAAAACCTACAGATCCAAAGGCAATCCCCACCATAATCATCAAGTCGGTAAGACTCGGATTTCTTTTAACACTTTCCGTAAATGAAGACACTTTATTTTTTAGTTTTTCAATAGCAGTGGTATCTGCCTTTAGCCATTGATTGATTCGTTTTCGTTTACCTATTCCAATAAGTAATAGTGCCATCCAAATGTTGGCCACCACAATATCTACAAAAACCATCCCACCATAAAGCTTGGGGTTGTATCCATAAATTTCAAGCATAGCAGTTTGATTAGCACCTCCACCGATCCAACTACCAGCAAGCGTTGACAAACCTCGCCAAACAGCATCTGGACCAACTCCTCCAACCGTTTCTGGAGAGACCATTGCAATAAGTAAGATAGCGATTGGTCCACCAATAATGATTCCTACAGTTCCTGTAAAAAACATAATAAGAGCTTTCCACCCCAAATTAAATACGGCTTTTAAATCGATACTTAAAGTCATAAGCACTAGTGCAGCAGGCAATAAATATCGGCTTGAAACATAATACAAATTACTACTTTCTGTTGTTACAGTTCCATCTGTAGAAATGCTTTCCCATTCTGGGGCAATCCAACCCAATGTTGTAAAAACTGCAGGAAGCATATAGGCCATAAAAAGTCCTGGTACAATTTTGTAAAACTTAAACCAAAAACCAGAAGTTTTAGATTCGGTATAAAAAATAAAAGCAATGGCCAGCATCAGAAGTCCAAAGACTATAGTATCATTTGTAAAAAGTGGTGTGGTGTCGGTCATGTGATTTTATGTTTTAGAATTTATTTTATTGGCCTTAACAAATATATAAATTATAAGCACTAAACTGCCTATTATAATGGTGGGCAAAAACCATCCTCCTAATTCTGTATTTTGTTCATCATTGGGAGTAATCATTGTTTTTAGTATGAAAGCCAGTAATAATAAGTTAAAAAAATTGACAACCCTTAGAATTCGTGTACTAAAACGATAATTTTTCAGTGCATTTTTTTCTGTGATTTTAACGGTGTAATTATGCAAATGAGGATATTTATTTAAAATATAAATTCCAATGAAGATACTACTAAAAACACCCATCAAAACCCAAATAGACTGCTTAGAACCAAAAGCATCTGCTTGACCACGACCATTGAAATGTGTTGGAATTTCATCTGGGAGATCGGGATAATACACAAATACGCTTAGCCAAATTATAAAAAACAATAAAAACGAAAACCGATCAATCCAAAGGTCAGTAGAATTTTGAGGAACAGTAATTTTTGGTCTTTTTTCAAACATATTTCAATCTAATAAATTTTTTGGCACGGAAGTTGTAACTAAAAATATATATTATTTAATTTTTTTGTTAGTAATATATTTTGGTTGGTTAGTGGTTAAAGCATCATTTGTTAAATGATGCTTTTTCCTTTTGTGAAAGTATTGTTAAACATTGTGTAAATATAAACTTTAGGTTATAATTTTGTTTTAAAGATTGTATCTTGAATACACTTTGGTTGGTTAGTAATAAAAGCACTGTTCTTTCAGTGCTTTTTTTAGTTTAAGTTTCTAATAAATTTAAGTATACTTGTTTCAACCTCTGAAGCAATTTCTAGGCTAGTATCATTATACGATTTCATGTTCTCCAATTGATCGCCTTCAATTTTTACTAAAACATGATTCATGTTTTCCACAATTAATAACGCTCCATTTTGTGCGGTAGTATAAAGCAACTTCGCCTCATCTACACTTACTTGCAAATCCTTATCTCCATTAATAATTAGCGAAGGAATATTATGATCTTTAATTATTTCGGCAGGATTATATTGGATCCAATTGGACATAAAAGATTGTATGTCTAATTTAAAAATTGAGGTCAATGCTGCTGGAAAATCTTCTGTAGTTTTCCCCTCTTTAAGAACTGCTAAAACTCGTTTGCTGTCTTCCAAAAACATGGGTGCTGTTTTTGAAATTTGTTCAATCAAAATTTGATCTATTGCTTTTCCAGCGCCAGCCAATGAAATAAATCCAGAAACTCCGTCTTCCAAAGCCAATAATCCTACTAAACTTCCTTGACTATGTCCAGCTACAACAATAGTTTCAAACTTTGGTTTAAAATAAGAAATAACCGATTTTGCATCCGTTACAAAATCATCAAACAAAATTGTTTTATCAATCGTTTTGTTACGTATTTGTTTTACAATTCTTTTGTCGTATCGAAATGAAGCAATACCAGCATTTGCCAACGATTCTGCTAATTTTTTTAGCATATCATTTTTCATAAAGGATTGATTGCCATTGCGATCTGTTGGGCCAGAGCCCGCAATCAAAATTACCAAAGGGGCATCGTTTATAGCATTTGGGATCAACAGAGTACCATCTACGTGGGTGTTTATGGTGAGGTCTTTTGATGAAAAATTTTGTGCAATTAATAGACTTGTTGCAAATAGATAACAGCTTAAAAATTTGAGGAAATGTGTCATAATTATTTATTTTAAAATTCTAAAGGTCAAATTAATACGTTCTTCGACATGCTTTTTTGTTTTTGGAATTTGATGTAACCAGTAATGTTGTGTACCTCCACTCATTACAAGTAAACTTCCATGAGTCAAATTTATTTTAATTTTTTGAGATTTATCTGTTCGGTGTTTCATATGAAATATTCGCTCTGCACCCAAACTCACAGATGCAATAATAGGGTTTTTACCCAACTCTTTTTCGTTATCAGCATGCCAACCATTACTGTCTTGACCATTGCGATACAAGTTTAAAAGACAGGTTGTAAACTCTTTTTTCAATTGTTGTTCTACTTTTTCTTTAATATCCAAAAGTATTGGCGAAAAAGGAGAAGGATGCATTGTGATATTTGAATAACTATAAGGAGCGTTATTATTAGCATATAAAGCGGTAAGTCGAGGTTGATCATACACTTTTCCAAATACCTTTATTTGATCCTGTTGCCATGCCGTTTCGTTACGTAAAATTTTAAAATATCTTGATGCTTCTACTGAACTTAAGAAGTTTTTATCATATAAAATCTCTCCATCTTTTAACTCGGTGATTACACTATTATGTCCTCCAAAAAGCATCTTTTGATTTTTTTTCTAAATTAGCATAAGTTCTGAATTCATGCAACAAAAAAACATCTTCTCAATTTTAGCCTTTTTTGTTATGGCTGTTTTTTTTGCTCAAGCACCACTGCCTCAAGGTTTTAGCTATGCAAAAGATAAGATACCCGATTTAGAAATTGATTTACGTTATGCGACAGAAAATAATTTTGTGGGTCAAAAAATTGATGGCTATACGACCGAAAAAGCCATTTTAAGTACAAAAACAGCTGAGGCACTATTAGCAGCACAACAGGAATTTGGACGTATGGGTTTAGGACTAAAACTATTTGATGGCTACCGTCCACAGCGGGCAGTAGATCATTTTGTGCGATGGGCAAAAATTTCCGAAGATACCCTAATGAAAGCACAGTTTTATCCCAATATCCCAAAGTCTGAATTATTTAAAAAACAGTACATTTCTACACATTCTGGGCATAGTAGAGGAAGTTCAATAGATGTAACACTTATAGATTTTAGTACTTGCAAGGAACTTGATATGGGAAGTCCTTATGATTTTTTTGGTAAAATTTCAAATTTAGAGGCCCAAGATTTAAACGCCAAACAACGCTACAATCGTGAGTTGTTACAGCGTGTTATGATAAAACATGGATTTCGACCCTATGCACAAGAGTGGTGGCATTTTACCCTAAATAATGAACCCTTTCCAAAAACCTATTTTGATTTTGTTGTAGAATAAAAAAGGTGATTTTATAAAAAACCACCTTTTTTTTGAGTAATAATGAATAATTATTTTATCATCTCATAACTTCGTTTGATAAAGTTAGTCAGGGCTTCGCCTTTGAGAAGACCTTGTGAGAGTTGTGCCAAATCTAAACTTTGATTAATCAAACGTTCGCGTTTTTTTGCGGTTTTAGTGTTTAAAATTTCATTAACTAATTCAGAATTTGTGTTTACTACAAGGTTATACATTTCCGGCATATTCCCCATACCAAACATACCGCCTCCGCCAGTTTGTTGCATTTCTTTCATACGACGCATAAACTCCGGCTGAGTAATCATAAATGGTGCAGCATTACTGTCCATGGCTTCCAATTGAACAATAAATTTCTCAGAAGAAATAACCGCTTTTAGATGTTCGTCTAAAGTTGTTTTTTCTTCTTCAGAGAGTTTTGATATTGCCGTATCCTCTTTTTGAATCAGTTTATCAATATGATCGGCATCCACACGAGTAAAAGAGATATTTTCTTTACTGCCTTCTAATTTTTGAATCAAATGTGATACAATAGGAGAATCCAACAAAAGAACTTCATAGTCTTTTGCTTTTGCAGCCTCAATGTAGCTGTGTTGCTCCTCTGCGTTAGAGGCATATAAAATCACTAACTTGTCGTCCTTATCAGTTTGCTTCGCCTTGATTTTGTTATATAATTCATCGTAAGTATAGTAGGTGCCATCTACTGTAGGATACAGTGCAAAAGCTTCAGCTTTTTCAAAGAATTTTTCTTCAGATAGCATTCCATACTCAATTACAATTTTGATGTCATTCCATTTCGCTTCAAAATCTTCTCTATCATTATTAAATAATGACTTTAGTTTATCGGCTACTTTCTTGGTGATATAAGACGAAATCTTTTTTACAGCACCATCAGCCTGAAGATAGGAACGTGATACATTCAAAGGAATATCTGGAGAATCAATCACACCACGAAGCATGGTCAAAAATTCTGGTACAATTCCTTCTACGTTATCTGTTACAAAAACTTGATTTTGATACAGTTGAATTTTATCCTTTTGGATATTCATATCGTTGGTCAATTTTGGAAAATATAGAATTCCAGTAAGATTAAAAGGATAATCGACATTCAAATGAATATTGAATAGCGGTTCTTCAAATTGCATGGGGTACAGTTCACGATAAAACCCTTTATAGTCTTCTTCTTTCAAATCCGAAGGTGTTTTTGTCCACGCTGGATTTGGATTGTTGATGATATTATCAACTGTAATTTTGCGTTGAGGCTCAGTAGTTTCTTTGCCGTCTTTGTCTGTTATTGTTTTTGGCTCGTGCTCTGGATCGTTGATTTCTTTTGTGCCAAATTTTATGGGGATTGGCATAAATTTGTTGTACTTGTTCAACAGCTCTGTAATGCGATGGTCTTCCAAAAATTCCGTAGAATCTTCTGCGATATGTAAAATGATTTCTGTACCTCTTTCTTTTTTATCAGCAGATTCTAAACTATATTCTGGACTTCCGTCACAAACCCAATGTGCAGCAGGTTCATCTTTAAAAGATTTTGTAATGATTTCTACTTTTTCGGCGACCATAAATGCAGAGTAAAACCCGAGTCCAAAATGTCCAATAATTCCAGCGTCCTCAACTTTATCTTTGTATTTGTCCAAAAATTCTTCGGCACCAGAAAATGCTACTTCATTGATGTATTTTTGAACTTCATCGGCTGTCATTCCAATACCTTGGTCAATGAGGTGCAGTTTTTTACCCTCTTTATCAATTTTAACTTCAATGATTGGATTTCCATACTCAACTTTAGCTTCACCAATATTGGTTAAATGCTTCAACTTTAGGGTTGCATCAGTAGCATTACTAATTAATTCTCTTAAAAAGATTTCGTGATCACTGTACAAAAACTTTTTAATCAGTGGAAAAATATTTTCAACGGATACATTAATAGTTCCTTTACTCATAGTTTGATGTATTTATTTTAAACGATTATAATATTGATTAATAGTGTTAAACTTATGTCAAAAAGAATACCATTTTTCAAAATGTGACAAACTGACATTTTATAAAGTTTATATTTGTAAAGAAATCACAACAAAAATAGTTTATGTATAACTCAAAAATAATAGGAATGGGGCATTATGTCCCAGAAAATATTGTCACAAATGACGATTTGTCGCAACTGATGGATACCAACGATCAGTGGATACAAGAACGTACAGGAATAAAACAGCGCCGTTGGGCCATTAAAGGTGATGGAGATACCACTTTTAGTATGGGCTTAAAAGCTGCCGAAAATGCCATCAAAAACGCTGGTATTGACAAACAAGACATAGATTTTATTGTTTTTGCAACGTTAAGTCCAGATTACTATTTTCCAGGTCCAGGTGTTCAAGTACAGGAAGCCTTAGGAATTGATACCGTTGGCGCTTTGGATGTTCGTAACCAATGTTCGGGTTTTGTATATGGGATTTCAGTCGCGGATCAATTTATAAAAACTGGGATGTACAAAAATATTTTAGTCATTGGCAGCGAATTGCAATCTCGTGGTATTGATGTTTCAACTAGAGGTCGAAGCATTTCTGTGATTTTTAGCGATGGTGCTGGAGCTGCTGTTTTGACTCGTGAGGAAGACACTTCTAAAGGGATTTTATCATCACATTTACATTCTCAAGGCGAGCATGCGTTGGAGTTGGCCGCAGAAGCGCCAGGGATGGGAAAACGATGGGTAACAGAAATTATTGAAGATAATGACCCCGAAGACATGAGTTACAGACCTTATATGAATGGACAGTTTGTATTTAAAAATGCCATTCGACGGTTTAGTGAGGTTATCAATCAAGGTCTTGAAGCTAATGATTTAAAAGTTTCAGATATTGATATGTTAATCCCTCATCAGGCCAATTTACGAATTTCTCAATACATTCAAAAAAAGTTTCAACTGACTGATGATCAGGTTTTTAATAATATTCAAAATTATGGTAATACGACTGCAGCCTCCATTCCAATTGCACTTAGTGAAGCTTGTGAGCAAGGCAAAATAAAAGCTGGCGATACTGTTGTACTAGCCGCTTTTGGTAGTGGTTTTACTTGGGGAAGTGTCATCATCAAATGGTAGAATCTTATAAAACACTTGTTTTAGGGGCTTCCCTTAATCCAGAGCGCTATTCATATAAAGCAATTTTGATGTTAAGAAAAGCTAATATTCCGGTAGTGGCTTTTGGTCTTAAACATGGAGTTGTAAGCGATGTTAAAATCGATACCAATTTAGATTTGTACACATCTATTCATACCGTTACGCTTTATTTAAATCCCAAACGTCAATTGGATTATATGGATTACATTTTGAATTTAAATCCGAAACGTGTGATTTTTAATCCAGGAACAGAAAACCCTGTTTTTTTCAAACTTTTGGAACAGCATGATATTTCATATGAAATGTCTTGTACTCTAGTATTATTGTCTACGAATCAATACCAATCCTAAAAAGGTAAGCATTCCATTTATTGGTAATAACTCATAACCAATAACATAGCCCCCAAGGTTTTCCGCTGGAATTTGCCCTAAACTATAAGAAATAGAAACAGATAATAACGCTACAAGCCATACAAATTTGTCTTTTACTTTGTAGTTTGTAAAAATACCAAAGGCAAAAAGGCCAAGTAAAGGTCCATAGGTATATCCAGCAACAGTAAGCAAACTATCAATAACATTGGAGTCTAAGATGTGTTTGAAAGCGATAATAACCAAAATTAAAAGCACACTCATCCCTATGTGGGTTTGTTTTCGAATGCGTTTTTTGTCAATATCTGAACGTTTGCTGAGGTCTAAAATATCGACACAAAAAGACGTTGTTAGTGAAGTCAATGCACTATCGGCGCTACTGTAGGCTGCTGCAATAAGTCCCAAAATAAATACAGAAGCTAAAGTTAATCCTAATCCAGAATTAAGCGCAATTTCTGGGAACAATAAATCTGTTTTGGGTTGTCCATCCATAAGCGGTAGTGCTATACCAAAACGTTCTGCATAAATGAATAATAAAGCACCCAAAAGTAAAAATAAGAAGGTAACTAGTGTAAGTACAATACTAAACCAAAGCATATTTTTTTGTGCATCTTTTAGCGATTTACAGGTTAAATTTTTCTGCATCATGTCCTGATCCAATCCCGTCATACAAATAGTGATAAACATGCCTCCAAAGAACGATTTTAAGAAATGGTCTCTTGCTAAAATAGAATCTGTTCTAAAAATTGAACTGTATTGATTTAGTTCATCCGAAACTAAAAACTCTGAAAAACTCCAACCCAACTGATCTGTGATAAAATAAATAGAAAGTACCACAGCGCACACCATAAAAAGCGTTTGAAGTGTATCGGTCCAAACAATGGTCTTGATACCGCCTTTGTTGGTATAAATCCAAATGAGTAATATTGACAAAATGACCGTAGCTTCAAAAGGAATATTCCATTGTTCAAAGACAAATTGTTGTAATACAATTGCCATAAGATACATTCGAAAAGCAGCCCCCAAAACCCTAGAAATAAAGAAGAAAAACGCACCAGTTTTATGACTAACACGCCCAAATCGCTGTTGAAGGTATTCGTAAATTGAAGTAAGATTTAATTTGTAATAAATAGGCAACAGCATAAAGGCAACCACAACATAGCCCACAATATATCCTAAGCACACTTGAAAATAGCTAAACTCTGAACTTTGAACCCATCCAGGTACAGAAATAAAAGTCACACCAGAAAGTGAAGCACCAATCATTCCAAAGGCCACCAAATACCAAGGCGATTGTTTTCCAGCTTTAAAAAAATCATTATTACTATCATTTTTTCCTGTAATTCTTGCGATAATGACAAGAAATACAAAATAAATTAGAGTGATCAGTAGAATGTGTTGTCCTTTCAACTTAATAAATTTATATTTGTGGTGCTCAAATGTACCACGAGTCTGTGTTCAAATGTAAAATATTCTGAAATAATCTTAAGTCAAATTATTAGATTTTTCAATTGTTTTACTTAAAGTTCTGCTAATGAGGTGTTTAAATCATTTAGGAAAATATAAATAAAATGGAGTTTTCATCGAAATTATTAGAAAATGCAGTGAATGAAGTTTCACAATTGCCGGGCATTGGACGTCGTACTGCACTTCGCTTGGTACTTCATCTTTTGCGGCAACCAGAGGACCAAACCAATAATTTGTCAAAAGCTCTTTTGGGCATGAGGTCTTCCATAAATTTTTGTCAGCAATGCCATAATATTTCTGATCAACTTGTTTGTGAAATCTGTGCAAATCCCAATAGGAATCACACTACTATTTGTGTGGTTGAGGATATTCGAGATGTTTTAGCCATTGAAAGTACTGCAAGTTATCGAGGAGTTTATCATGTACTTGGGGGTAAAATTTCTCCTATGGATGGTATTGGTCCAACAGATTTAAATATTCAAAGTTTGGTCAATAAAGTTAATGAGGGCAAAATAAAAGAGCTTATTTTTGCGTTGAGTTCCACAATGGAAGGCGACACCACTAACTTTTATATTTATAAACAAATTCAAGGTGCAGAAGTTACACTTTCAACAATTGCGAGAGGGATTTCAGTTGGTGACGAATTGGAATATACCGATGAAGTTACTTTAGGAAGAAGTATTACAAATAGAGTTCCATTTGAATCCTCTTTAAAATCATAGATCATTGAAACTTTCAGTAGTCATTCTCAATTATAATGTACGCTACTTTTTGGAGCTATGCTTACAAAGTGTGCAAGCGGCACTAAAGGATATTCCTTCGGAAATTATTGTCATCGATAATAATTCAATGGACAATAGTTGTGCAATGGTAAAAGCTAAATTTCCTGAAATTACACTTATTGAAAACCAAAAAAATGTTGGCTTCTCAAAAGCCAATAACCAGGCGGCAAAAGTCGCAAAAGGGGAGTATGTGTGTATTCTCAATCCCGATGTTGTAGTGGCTGAAAATACATTCCAAAATTTACTTCAATTTTCTAAAGAAAAGTCAAAGCATCTAGGGATTGTTGGTTGTCGTCTAATTGATGGATCTGGTCGTTTTTTACCAGAAAGTAAGAGAAATTTCCCTACAGTTTCTGTAGCTTTTAAAAAATTAATTGGGAAAATTAAGTTTTATTATGCCAATCAAGTTGATGAATTTACTAATGCAGAAGTTGAGGTACTACCAGGAGCTTTGATGTTTTTGAAGCGAACACTTTACATGTATTTGAAAGGTTTTGATGAAAGCTTTTTTATGTACGGCGAGGATATAGATTTGTCCTACAGAGCAAAGCAATTAGGGTACAAAAATTATTATTTGGGAACGAGCACTGTAATTCATTTTAAGGGTGAAAGTACAAAAAAAAACAGAACACAATCCAAACGTTTTTATCATGCAATGAAGTTGTTTTATAGAAAGCATTTCAAATTAAATTTTTTCATTGGGGTTTTAGTAAACACAGTGACAAGTTTGGCACCCTACATTCCAAAATTTAACTCCTCTGCAAAAAGATATAATAAAAAAATTACATTTTTAAAGCCATGTCCGAACCCACAATGGCTCAAAAAGAATAATTTAACAGCTATTAATTCTATTGAAGAATTGCCAAAAAAAACCTATTATGACATCATTTTTGATTTGAATTCTATTGATTTCCAATCTGCAATTAAACAAGTTGGTTCAACCAAAAATAGATTCATTACTTATAAGTTCTTTCCCAAAAACTGTAATTATTTTGTTGGAAGTGATTTTTCTATGTGTCGAGGAGAAGTGGTACATTTTGAAAAATTTGAAAGCAGAGGTTACTTTTAAAAACAATTGATTAAGTCGTCAATTTTCTGTAGTTTTGTGCCACAAAATCGTACCCAAATAAAACTATATATATGGCAAAGTTTGAGCTCAAATTACCCAAAATGGGAGAGAGTGTTGCAGAAGCAACCATCAATTCTTGGTTGAAAGAAGTTGGTGATCGCGTGGAGATGGACGAGGCTGTTGTAGAAATCTCAACAGATAAAGTAGATAGTGATGTGCCTAGCGAAGTCAGTGGAATTTTAGTTGAGAAAAAATTTGAAGTTGATCAAGTCGCAGAGGTTGGACAAACCATTGCCATTATTGAAACAGATGGAGAGACACAAGCTGAGCCACCAAAAGAGACTCCAAAAGTTACAGAACAATCAACACCAGCACCAGAAATAATTGCTGATGTAAAAGATACAGTTGTTGTTGCAAAATCTGTCGCCACACCAATCAGTTCAAATGGAACTAGATTTTATTCTCCTTTGGTTAAAAATATAGCTAAAAAAGAAGGGATTATACAAGCGGAATTAGATCAAATTGAAGGCAGTGGAAAAGGAGGAAGAGTCACCAAAAACGACATGCTTGCCTACATTGAAAAACGATCACAAACAGCTATTTCAGTTCCAATACAAACGCCTCAGTCAACTTCAGCATCATCGCCTAACCCAGCTGCTCCAACAATACGTAGTGGAGCAGATGAGATTATTGAAATGACTCGAATGGGGAAACTCATTTCAAAACACATGATTAATTCTGTACAAACTTCGGCTCATGTACAGTCTTTTATAGAAGTTGATGTCACAAAAATATGGAATTGGCGCGAAAAAATTAAAGCTAAATTTCAGCAAAATACAGGTGAAAAAATCACATTTACTCCCATTTTTATGGAAGCTGTAGCAAAAGCATTAACCATTCATCCAATGCTAAATATTTCGGTTGATGGCGATCATATTATTAAGCATAAATCCATTAATTTAGGAATGGCAACAGCGCTAGCTGATGGGAATCTAATTGTGCCTGTTATTAAAAATGCAGATCAACTCAATTTGATGGGAATGACCAAACGTGTTAACGACTTGGCAGTCCGAGCAAGAAATAATCAATTAAATCCAGACGATATTCAAGAGGGCACATACACGGTTACAAATGTTGGTGGATTTGGAAGCATTATGGGTACGCCGATTATCAACCAACCACAAGTTGGAATTTTAGCTCTTGGAGCGATTAGAAAAGTGCCTGCAGTCATAGAAACCAGCGAAGGTGATTTTATTGGCATTCGTCAAAAAATGTTTTTGTCACATTCCTACGATCACAGAGTAGTCAATGGTGCTCTTGGCGGTCAATTTCTAAAAACAGTAAAAGAATTATTGGAGTCTTGGGACGAAAATAGACAAGTATAAAACAATGCAATTAAACCTTAAAAAACCCATTTGTTTCTTCGACTTAGAAACAACTGGCATCAATATTACTTCCGATAGGATTGTAGAGATTTCTATTTTAAAAGTTTTTCCGAATGGAAAAGAAGAAAAAAAAACATGGCTCGTTAATCCGGATATGCCAATTCCTGCACAAGCCACTGCAGTACATGGTATTTCAAATGAAAAGGTGGCCAATGCGCCCACTTTTACGATGCTTGCCAATGAGATTAATACTTGGGTAAAAGACGCTGATTTGGGGGGATTCAATTCAAACCGTTTTGATATTCCAATTCTTGCTGAAGAAATGCTTAGAGCAGGTGTTGATTTTGACATGAAAAACAGAAAGTCTATTGATGTTCAAACCATATTTCATAAAATGGAGCAACGAACACTAACCGCAGCCTATAAATTTTATTGCGATAAAAATTTGGATAACGCACACAGTGCAGAGGCCGATGCCATAGCAACATATGAGGTATTAAAAGCACAACTAGATCGGTATGAAGATTTAGAAAACGACACATCGTTTTTAGCTGAATTTAGCACCCGTCAGAAGTTTGCCGATTTTGCAGGATTTATCAGATATGATAAGGATGGTAACGAATGTTTTTCGTTTGGAAAACATAAAGGCAAAAAAGTAACCGAAATTCTAGAAACAGAACCAGGTTATTTTGGATGGCTACTTAATGCAGAATTTCCATTATACACAAAAAAAGTTTTAACCGCCATAAAACTTCGTGCGTTTAATCAGAAACTCTAATACATGAAACTGATTTGTATTGGTCGAAACTATAGCAATCATATTGCAGAGCTTCAAAATGAAAAACCAACTGAACCTGTAGTTTTTTTAAAGCCTGATACAGCCATATTACTCAAAAAACAACCTTTTTTTATCCCTGATTTTTCCAAAAATGTACAACATGAAGTTGAGGTACTAGTAAAAATCAATAGAGTTGGAAAATATATTGCTCCAGAGTTTGCACATAAATATTATGATCAAATAAGTTTAGGTATAGACTTTACAGCCCGAGATTTGCAACAAACATTGAAACAAAAAGGATTACCGTGGGAAAAAGCAAAAGCGTTTGATGGTTCTGCAGTTGTAGGGAAGTGGATGTCTAAGCGTCAATTTGAAAACCTGAATAATATGTCATTTAGTTTGAAGAAAAATGATACCATTGTACAGTCTGGAAACACAAAAGATATGCTCTGGAATATTGATGCCATTATTTCGTATGTTTCACAATTTTTCACCCTTAAAATAGGGGATATTATTTTTACAGGAACACCGTCTGGAGTAGGTCCAGTTCAAGCCAATGATAGTCTTTCAGGCTACATCGAAAACGAAGAATTTTTCAAAATAAAAATCAAGTAAATGAATGCTGAAATCATTACAATCGGCGATGAAATTCTGATTGGTCAAATTGTAGATACCAATTCAGCATATATTTCAAAAGAGTTAAACAAAATTGGAGTTTCTGTTTTTCAAATCACTTCTGTTCAAGATGACAAAAGCCATATTCTTGAGGCACTAGGAAATGCAGAAAAACATGCCGATTTAGTGATAATTACAGGCGGGTTAGGCCCCACAAAAGATGACATCACAAAAAAAACTTTAGCTGAGTATTTTGATGATACTTTGGTTCGAAATAAAGAAGTTACAGCACATATCAAACACATTTGGAAAACATATATTAAACAACCTCTCTTGCAGGTTAATTTAGATCAAGCATTAGTACCTTCAAACGCTAAAATCTTGATGAACCAATCAGGTTCTGCGCCAGGAATGTGGATTGAAAATAAGGCCACAGTTTTTATTTCGTTACCTGGAGTTCCATTTGAGATGAAAGCATTGATGCAAAATGAGGTTTTACCTCGACTTTCAGAGCAATTTAAATTACCTTTTATATTACATAAAACAGTGCTCACCTATGGACTGGGTGAAAGTGTCATTGCCGATCGAATTTCGGATTGGGAAAATAATCTGCCCAAAAACATAAAGTTGGCCTATTTACCAAATCTAGGTCGTGTACGTTTGCGATTATCATCAAAAGGATTTGACAAAGCATTGGTTTATGAATCAATCAATACAGAAATTGAAAAATTAGTACCACAAATTAGTGATGTTTTTGTAGGTTTTGAAGAAGATTCTTCCATTGAACAAATTATTGGAAATCAATTGATAAAATCAAACACAACCTTAGCTGTAGCTGAGAGCTTTACAGGTGGGCGCATTGGAGCACAGTTTACAGCAAATGCTGGAGCATCAGCTTATTTTAAAGGCGGGGTGATGGCTTATGATACGACCATTAAAACTCAGGTTTTGGGGGTTCACAAAGATGTAATTAAAAAACATTCTGTAGTAAGTGTAGAGGTTGCAGAAGCAATGGCTTTGGGCGTTCAAAAATTATTTAATGCAGACTATGCTGTGGCAACTACAGGCAATGCAGGTCCAACAAAAGGGGATTCTGATGCAGAAGTTGGAACGGTTTGTATTGCTATTGCAACACCCAAACATGTTTTTTCAAAGCAATTTACTTTCGGTAAACACCGAGAACGTATCACCACCAAAGCTGTGCATATGGCATTAACTTTATTACAGAAAGAAATTTTTTAAAATTGACTTCATAAAATTTGTGAACTTACAAAGAATTCGTATTTTTGCACTTCGTTTTGAAACAACAAAACAATTAAAATTAAGATCATGTCAAAAATTTGTGAACTTACAGGAAAAAAAGCAATGGTAGGAAATAACGTTTCCTTCTCTTTGAATAGAACAAAACGCAAATTCAATGCAAATTTGGTAAAGAAGCGTTTTTACATCCCTGAAGAAGATAAGTGGGTAACGCTTAAGGTTTCAACATCTGCATTGAAAACGATCAACAAGATTGGTATCAGCGCAGCGATTAAAGAAGCAAAGTCAAAAGGGTTTTTAAAATAATTACACCAAAAAGTAAAGCATTATGGCAAAGAAAGGAAATAGAGTTCAAGTGATTTTGGAATGTACTGAGCACAAAGCATCTGGACAGCCAGGAACGTCTCGATACATTACAACGAAGAACAAAAAGAACACACCAGACCGCATGGAGATTAAGAAATTTAATCCTATCCTAAAGCGTATGACGGTACATAAAGAAATTAAATAATTTAGGGTTTAAACACAAACCACCAAGAAATACTTGAATCATGGCAAAGAAATCAGTAGCATCACTTCAAACAGGATCTAAACGTTTGACAAAAGCAATCAAAATGGTAAAGTCTCCAAAAACTGGAGCTTACACTTTTGTAGAGTCAATTATGTCACCAGATAAAGTAAACGACTTCTTGAACAAGAAGTAATATATACAAAAATTTTAGAGTCAAAAGCTGCTTTTCTACAAAGCAGCTTTTATTTTTTTAGTACCTTGCAAAAGACCAAATAAGATAAAACAACAGCTAGTATGAGTTTTTTTAAAAAGATATTTTCATCTGAAAAAAAAGCCTCTTTGGATAAGGGGCTTGAAAAATCCAAATCTAGTTTTTTTGACAAACTAGGAAAGGCCGTTGCAGGAAAATCCAAAGTTGACGATAGTGTATTGGACAACTTAGAAGAAGTGTTAGTCACAAGCGATGTAGGAGTCAATACCACCCTTAAAATTATTGAGCGCATAGAAGCGCGTGTATCTCGCGATAAGTATCTAGGAACTGAAGAGTTAAATGCTATTCTAAGAGAAGAAATTGCAGCATTACTCTCAGAAACAAATTCTGGAGAGGCTTCTGATTTTTCACTAACCGGTACACAAAAACCTCATGTTATAATGGTGGTAGGTGTAAACGGTGCAGGAAAAACTACCACCATTGGAAAACTCGCACATCAATTCAAAAAACAAGGTTTAGATGTTGTGCTGGGCGCCGCTGATACTTTTAGAGCTGCCGCTATCGATCAGTTACAAGTTTGGGCTAATCGTGTTGATATACCAATCGTAAAGCAATCTATGGGGAGCGATCCTGCTTCGGTAGCTTTTGATACGCTGCAAAGTGCTGTAAGCTCCAATGCAGATGTTGTTATTATTGATACTGCTGGTCGATTACACAACAAGGTAAATTTAATGAATGAATTGACCAAAATTAAACGTGTCATGCAAAAAGTTGTTCCAAATGCGCCACATGAAATTTTACTGGTTCTCGATGGTTCAACAGGTCAAAATGCTTTTGAACAAGCCAAACAATTTACGGCGGCTACTGAAGTTAATGCATTGGCCGTTACCAAATTAGATGGTACAGCCAAAGGTGGAGTTGTTATTGGGATAAGCGATCAATTTCAAGTGCCTGTAAAGTACATAGGTGTTGGCGAAGGCATAGATGATTTGCAAGTCTTTAATAAGTTCGAATTTGTAGATTCCTTTTTTAAATAAATATTCACATGAAAAAAATAGCATTTTTTCTTTTTATAAATATTGTTTTTGGATGTAAAAATGAAGTTCAAAAAACTGAAAATAACCTAAGTGATATCTCTGAAAAATCTTTTCGAATATTCAAGGTTGAAGATTCAAATTACATAGATTTAGAAGAACTCTGGGCGCCATTTCAAGAACAACTTTCTAGTTTTTCTAAAGAAAAATACGAAACCTTGAAACCTTTGATTATAAATCAGGATATTCCAACCTTACAACGTCATATTCAGAACAAAAAGCTCAGCTATGAAGCTTTGGTTACGTTTTATTTATACCGCATCAATATATTAGATCGAGAAAATAATAAATCGCTTAATTCTGTAATTTCATTGAACACATCAATTATTGAAGAAGCTCGAGAAAAAGACAAAAAGCGCCCAAAGAATTTATCAGTTTATTCAATTTATGGGATGCCCATTCTTTTGAAAGATAATACCAATGCTAAAGGAATGGTAACTACTGCAGGCGCAGCAGCTTTGATGAAAAATACAACAGAAGATTCATTTTTAAGTCAACAATTAAAGTCTTCGGGCGCTCTAATTTTAGGAAAGGCAAATCTTAGTGAATGGGCCTATTTCTTCTGTGGAGATTGTCCAAGTGGCTATAGCGCTGTTGGTGGTCAAACATTTAATCCCTACGGAAGAAAAACACTAGATACTGGGGGTTCAAGCTCTGGAAGTGCTGTAGCGGTGGCTGCTAATTTTTGTGCGGCTGCAATCGGTAGTGAAACATCCGGATCTATTTTGTCGCCTGCCAGTCAAAATGCTGGAGTTGGCCTAAAACCAACTATAGGAACCGTAAGCCGTAGTGGTATTGTTCCTATTTCAAGTACCTTAGATACGGCTGGGCCAATAACCAAAACAATTATTGATAATGCCTTGGTTTATAATGCTATTATTGGATATGACGATAGAGATTTTAAATCAACACCAACATCTAAAATTGATCTTAAATCAGTTTTAAATACATCTTTTAAAGGAAAACGTTTTGGTGCCATCAAAGAATTATTAAAGGATTCACTCTACTCAAAGGCTATAGAATTATTAGAAAAGCATGATGCAGAAATCGTCACTATTGAGCCAGAAAATGTCAATTTACCCGACTTTTTAAGGCTATTGAATTTAGATATGAAAGCCGATTTGCCATTGTATTTTCAAAATCATGCAAATAAAAAAATGACATTCAATGGTGTACAATCTATTATTGACTACAATATTTTGGATAGCATCCGCATGCCTTATGGTCAAAAACTTTTTCAAGGTATTGTCGAAGATTCAGCAAGCCCAGAAGAATTTAGCACTATTAAATCAACCTTAAAAACAAATGGTAAAGCCTATTTTGATACTTTGATGACTACACATGAATTAGACGGCGTATTATCTATAAACAATTATCATGCAGGCTATGCTGCCGTAGCAGAATATCCAGCCCTAACTGTTCCTATGGGACTTAACAAAGAAAATGCTCCAATGGGACTTACATTTATTACAAAACCCTTTCAAGAAGCACAACTATACCAATGGGGATATCACTTTGAAAAAGTTGCTAAAAAACGTCCTTTACCAAACCAGTACAACTAATTACTTTTATGAGAACAAAATCACTCAAAAAAAATAAAATCAATGTTGTGACTTTGGGTTGTAGCAAAAATGTATATGATAGCGAGGTGCTTATGGGACAACTCAAAGCCAATGGCAAATCAGTTGCACACGAAGAAGAAGGTAATATTGTCGTCATCAATACCTGTGGATTTATTGATAACGCCAAGGAAGAAAGTGTCAATACCATTTTGGATTTTGTTCAAAAAAAAGAATCTGGTGCTGTTGATAAAGTTTTTGTAACGGGCTGTTTAAGTGAACGTTATAAGCCAGATTTAGTTAAAGAAATCCCAGATGTAGATCAATATTTTGGAACTACAGAATTGCCTCAACTTTTAAAAGCATTAGGTGCAGATTATAAGCATGAACTTATTGGTGAGCGATTGACCACCACACCAAAAAATTATGCCTATTTAAAAATTGCTGAAGGCTGTGACCGTCCGTGCAGCTTTTGTGCCATCCCTTTAATGCGTGGTAAGCACCGCTCAACGCCAATTGAGGATTTAGTTGTTGAAGCCGAAAAATTAGCAGCAAATGGCGTAAAAGAATTGATTCTAATTGCACAAGATTTAACCTATTACGGACTAGATTTATACAAAAAACGTAACCTTGCAGAGCTGCTAAAAGCTTTAGTAAAAGTTGAGGGTA
>CBFHNG010000023.1:0-30040 GCA_965657165.1 Flavobacteriaceae bacterium | reverse complement strand
TAGACTCTTCTGGACCAAAACCAGACGTGTTGCCAGTTACACCATGGGCCATTCTCATAATGAGGATGCAAATTTAGAACAAAACTTTGGTTGCACAAATATTTTTTTAAATAAATAATCGATATATAATTTGGTTTATAATATAAACTAGTTTATATTTGCCCAAAACTAAAACCTATTTCATTATGAATCATTCTAAACAATTAAGTCTTATTAATGAAGCCATCAATAAGACAAAGGAACAACTTAAACCCACTTCTGTTAATTTTATTTTTTGGGGACTACTCATTTCAATGATGAGTTTAATTCATTATTTTTTTTCTGAATTTATTCAAAAAACAGCATATTCTTCCCTTTTTTATTGGACTACAGTTCCGATTATTGGCATGGTTATTACCGTCATTTATAATATAAAAACAAGTGTTCGTTTGGGCTATGAAACACATATTGGGCGTGCGCTAAAGCTTGTTTGGGGGGTATTTAATATCGCCTGGCTTGTAATCGTAGTCTTGTCTATATTTAAAAAGCAAAATCCAGTACAAGAAATTTTATTTCTACTTGGAATAGTTTTACTAATCTCTGCGCTTCTTATTCGCTTTACCCCTCTCATAATTGGTGCAATCGCTGTCATTTCTTGTAGTGTTTTGATTGCCATTTTGCCAAGTATCAATGTGCTTTTGATTAATGCTGTAGCAACTTTTGTAGGGCTTGTCATTCCCGGCCTTTCACTTTATTTAAGCAAAAAACATGTTTGAACCACTTGACAAATTATTAACAAACCCCATTCGTTTGATGGTGATGTCTGTTTTGATAAAAGTTAGTGATTGCGATTTTAATTATTTAAAAAAAATCACAAACAGCACGCAAGGCAATTTGAGTGTTCAGTTGAAAAAACTTGCGGAAAGCGAATACATTTCCATAGCCAAAAGTTTTGAAAACAATTACCCAAAAACAAAACTTAAAATCACAAAAAAAGGAATTTTGGCCTTTGAAAATCATTTCAAAAATTTAAAAAAATATCAAAATCTTGACTTATGATTTGTTTAAATTTAAAAATCATAACACTCTTTGGGATATTTATTATAAATCTATCCCTCAAATTATTTAGCCTTATTTGATTTTATTGTTAAATTCGCCATGTACTACAAATTTTTGACCATGGCGAATTTTAATTTTAAACGATGGAACCTTATTTTAGGGTGGGTTGCATTTGGTGTCGCATTTTTGACCTACGCTCTTACTGTAGAACCCACTGTTGGGTTTTGGGATACAGGAGAATATATTTTAACTTCTTCAAAACTTGAAGTTGGCCACCCTCCTGGAGCGCCATTGTTTCAAATGCTAGGTGCGTTTTTCTCCATTTTTGCTTCAGAACCTGCCCAAATTGGTCTTGTTCTCAATATGATGAGTGCTGCCGCTAGCGCATTTACCATTCTTTTTATGTTTTGGTCTATTGTGTTGTTATTACAAAAAATTACAACTAAGGAGTCCGAATCTAACACCAACAAACAAACTGCCATTTTAGGCGCTGCTTTTGTTGGGAGTTTATCCTTTGCATTCACCGATTCTTTTTGGTTTAATGCAGTAGAAACAGAAGTATATGCAATGGCTACCCTAATAATGGCCGTTATGTTTTATTTGGGACTTCGCTGGGAAAAGGAAATGAATACTCCAAGAGGCAACCGCTGGCTGATTTTGATTTCTTTTATTGTAGGACTTTCATTTGGAGTACATTTTATGGGGCTTTTAACTATCCCAGCCATAGGTCTTTTGTACTATTTCAAGAACTATAAAACCATTACACCAAAGAATTTTATTCTTGCAAACATCGTTGTTGTTGCTGTATTGTTGTTTATATTTAAACTTCTTGCGCCCAATATTTTACGCTACTTCAGTGCTTTAGAAATTTTCTTTGTGAACAGTGTTGGATTGCCTTTTAATTCAGGAAGTATCATTGCTCTAATTTTATTGGTACTTTTCATTTATTTAGGATTAAATTATTTGAAGAAAAAAGGACACGTAATCCTTAACACTAGCTTACTATGTATAACTTTTATGATTATAGGATTTACAACTTGGTTGATGCTCCCCATTCGTGCCAATGCCAATGTCCCAGTCAATGAAAACAACCCCTCTAGTGCACGTGAATTATTGGCGTATTATAACTTGGAACAATACCCAAAAACACATTTGTTTTATGGCCCACAATTTACGGATCAATATGCTGGATTAGATGAAAATCAACCCTATGTTGATGACAAACCCAAATATGAAAAAGATAAAAAATCTGGGCGCTATGTTGTTGTCAATGATTACGAAAATGCGATTCAAAACTACAATAGTAATCATGGTTCACTTTTACCGCGCATGTGGAGCGGCGAACATGCCGAAAACTATATGATCTACTCTGGGGCTTTGGAATTTTCCATAAAACCAGAATATAGCATGCAAAACGAACTTCGTAGTCTCGTAAACGACTTCCGAAAAGAAATTACAGAAGGTGAAGTTGATTTTGAGGGCTATCATGATTTTCTAAAAACATATGGGCGTTATTTGGATATTGAAAAACCATCATTAATTGATAATGTTTATTACTTATTTGATTATCAAATTGGATATATGTATTTGCGTTATTTTATGTGGAATTTTTCTGGTCGCCAAGACGATATTCAAGGAAAAATGGATCTACACGGAAACTGGCTTACAGGAATCAATTTTATTGATGAATATCTCTTAGGTATTTCTCAAAAAAATCTCCCAAGTGATGTGCTAAACAACAAAGCTCGAAATACGTATTATTTGCTTCCATTATTATTAGGGTTAATCGGTTTGTTTTTTGTCTTTAACAGAGAAAAAAAAGTATTTTGGACCATGTTGGTGTTTTTCTTGTTCACTGGGATAGCCATACAGGTCTACACTAACGTTAGACCCTTTGAACCTCGCGAGAGAGATTATTCTTTGGTGGGTTCATTTTATGTCTTTGCCCTTTGGATAGGGATTGGAGTTTATGCCCTTTTTGATAAATTCCAAACATTTAGCAAATCAAAACTTATTGCACCGGGTATAAGTGTTTTATGTCTTGTTGCTGTTCCTGGAATTTTAATAAGTCAAAATTGGGATGATCATGATCGTTCCTACAGAAAAACAGCCCATGCAATGGCTGTAAATTATTTGGAATCCTGTGCACCAAATGCTATTATTTTTACCATTGGAGATAACGATACATTTCCACTTTGGTATGCACAAGAAATTGAAGGAATTCGAAGAGATATTCGTGTGGTATGTACAAGTCTTTTTAATGTGGATTGGTATATCGATCAAATGAAACGAAAGGCCTATGATAGCGATCCAATACCATCGAAATTAACACACGATCAATATAAATGGGGAACTCGTGATTACATCATAAAAGAAGTAGTGACTAAAGACACATTAGGCATTAATCAATTTATGGATTTTATTTCTAGTGATGACGAGCGAACTAAATATGGCTATGTTTTGGAACAACAAGGGTATCAAACAAAAGGACAACGCAACCAAGATTTGAATGCAAATTATGCCCCTACAGAATTTGTGAGAATACCCGTCAATAAGGAAGCTGTCCTAAAAAATGGGGTTGTTGCAGCAAAAGATGCGGATAGAATTGTAGATCATATTGACATCAAAATTACAGGGCAAGTCATTATGAAAAATCGTATGATGATGCTCGATATCATTGCACAAAACAACTGGGAACGTCCTGTATATTTTAGTGGTGGTGCCTTTGGTGACGACGATTATATTTGGATGAAAGATTATTTACAATTAGATGGCTTTGCCTACAAACTTGTTCCTATAAAAACTCCTCTTCAAAAAGGAAGTCCATTTATGGGGCGAATTGATACTGAAAAAATGTACGCCCTCATTAAAAACTGGGAATGGGGCAATAGTGGTAATCCAGGGGTGTATCACGATGTTGAAACACGCAGGAATAGTATCACATACAGAGGACATATGGCGCGACTAATTGAAGATCTCATTAATGAAAAACAGCTAGACAAAGCCGAAGAAATTACGGATTTGGCTATGGAAAAAATGCCAGTTGATATTTTTGGATACTACACTTTTCTTGAACCATTTATTGGAGCTTATTATGAAGTAGACGCAAAAGAAAAAGCACGAGAACTCTATCGGCAAGTTGCCGTTAAATATCAAGAAAATCTTAACTATTTTGGTCAAGTTTCCGAAGATAATCAATCCAAATATATTCAAAATGTCTATTTCGATATAGAGCGCTACAAAGGTTTAGTAGACACTATCAGTTTGTATGAAGACAAGGATTTCATCAAAGCTGAAATGGAAAAATTCAATGGATATTTACGTCTTTTCACAGGGGAAGAATTGTAAGACAAGTCCAATCTCAGCAAATAAGTGTAAAAAATTACATGTGATTTTGCATGAGACCAATGATGGTATTGGCATCAAGCTCTCCGCTTTGTCTCCATTTCATATCGCCAGACTTATAAATTATAAGCGTAGGCAATCCTTTAATTCTTAGGGCTTCGGATAGGGCTTGATTTTTATCAACGTCTATTTTGATGACTCTGGCTTTATCGCCAAGTGCAGCAGCCACATCTCGAAGTACATCGTGCATGGCATTTGAAGCTTCATCCCACTCTGTAAAAAAATCAAAAAGAACAGGAACTTCAACATCTATTAATTCTCCAAATTTGGACATGATATTGCTTTTAATTTAATGATTTGATATAAATTTTGTTAAATCATCTTATACAATATTAAAAAAAGAAAATTAAATCAGAGTAATTTTTTTATTTATTTAAGGAAATTACAGGTTATTATACCTCTTCTTTGCCTTTTTTTAATGTAATCACTGTAATTTCTGGCCAAATGCCCACTCGCCCTGGGAAAGCCAAAAATCCAAAACCTCGGTTAACATTAAGATATTGCCCCGCTTGTTTATATAATCCTGCCCAATATTTATAACGCCATTTTATGGGGCTCCATTTTACTAAACCAGGAATTTCAATCCCAAATTGCATCCCGTGGGTATGCCCACTAAGTGTTAGATGATAATGCAAATTGTCTTTTGTAACTTCATATTCCCAATGCGATGGATCGTGGCTCAGCAGTATTTTAAAGTCATCGTCAGAAATTTGAGAGGTTGCCTTTTTTAAGTCCCCCTTTTGCTTAAAGCCTTTACCCCAGTTTTCTACACCAATCACTGCAATTCGGGCACCTTCCTTTTCTATAAATCTTGATTCATCCAAAAGTAATTGAAACCCCATTTGCTCATGAAGTTTCAGCATGTCTTGAAAGTTTTTTTCTTTGTCTTCTTTTGATGGCCAACGCAAGTAATCGCCATAGTCATGATTTCCTAAAACTGAAAAAACACCGTCTTTAGCACTTAGTTTTGAAAACAATGCCTTCCAAGGTTCCATTTCAGAAGTTTTACTATTGACCAAGTCGCCTGTAAACATAATTACATCCGACGCTTGCTCATTAATTAGATCTATGGCATACTCGATTTTTGCTTTTTTGTCAAAACTACCGCTGTGGATGTCGCTTATTTGTGATATTTTGTATCCGTCAAATTCGGGTGGTAAATCGTCATAAAATAAAGTATACTTGAGAACTTTAAAATTATATTTGCCTTTTGTAATTCCATATAAAATTGACAAAAAAGGAATAGCCGCAACCCCTAAAGCTAGTTGACCTATCACCTTCCTACGACCTTTAAAAAAGGGGGCGCTAGTAGTACTTTGTCCCATGATTTTATTAAAAATTGCTTCAAAAAGTCGAAAAACATCTTCCCCAAACACAACAGCAATAAGAATGATTTTTGGAACATAAAAGAGTACAAACAAAGCAAAAGCAGTATAAAATCCATGATTAATTCCAGATGAGCGATCTAAATTTACAGACTGATAAATAATATTTCCTAAAACGGTAAAAGAACAGAAAATATAAATTGCTGTGACCCAAGAATTTTTTGTAACACTCCTAAAGCTTTGAAGCGCGTAAAAATCAAGGGCAAGAACAATTCCAATAAAAATTAAAAGTCTAATCATTCTTTAAAAAACTTGGCGCAAAAGTAGTGTAAAACTTTAGTATCTAGTGTGGAATAAAAATTTTTAACTATTGTTTTAGATTTCTTTTATTGTTAGTATATTTCACACATATTAACACAACCAACTTTCATAATAAAAGAATGAAAGTAACTTTCTGTAAGGCTTCAACTATCCTCAGAGAAAGATTTAATACAATGTTATGACTTCAAAAAAAAACCAATCCGCATTAACAACTTTAGTAACTGTCTTTTTCTTTTGGGGGTTTATCGCTGCCTCAAATGGGGTGTTTATTCCCTTTTGTAAAACGTATTTTAACATCGATCAATTTCAATCTCAATTGGTCGATTTTGCATTTTATGGTGCCTATTATCTGGGCGCATTATTTCTTTTTGTAATGTCAAGTAGCATCAAAAAAGATGTTTTGAATAATTGGGGTTACAAAAAAGGGATTATCTATGGGCTACTCATTTCAGCCCTCGGTGCATTGCTTATGTACCCTTTTATTGATGGCGCACAACAGGGAGACACCTCTATTTTTTATTTAGTACTCGTGGCACTTTTTATTGTTGGCCTAGGATTTTCATTACAGCAAACCGCAGCAAATCCTTTTGTTTATTCATTGGGAGATCCCAATAAAGGCTCACAACGTTTGAATCTTGCTGGTGGTGTCAATTCTTTTGGAACGACCATTGGCCCCATAGTAATTGCACTTATTATTTTTGGGTCTACGCCCTTATCAGGTGATGAGCTTAATCAAATGATAAAAAATAATGAGATTACATTAACCACCGTTCAACTGTTATACATTGGAGTTGGGGTTTTATTTTTGGCAGCGGCGGCACTTTTTCACTTTTCAAAAAAATTAAAAAATACAAAATCAAACGATAGTTTTGAGCCTGCAAACAAAGCCAAAAACACCCTTATTGCGCTCACAATTATTATAGCAATCTGTTTTGGATTAATTTTTAACACCTACACAAGTGGTGAGGAAGCTTTGGTATCTGTTGAAAACACAAGGTTGATATTGCTCTTTGTAGCTCTATTAGCCGTTGTTGGAAGTGTGTTCTTTGCCAATTCGAGGGCTTCCAAAAACCCAATTGGATGGGGTGCTATGAAGTATCCTCAACTCGTTTTGGGTATGTTAGCTATATTTACATATGTTGGGGTGGAAGTTACTATTCAAAGTAACTTAGGGGAGCTTTTAAAATCTGTTGCAGACAAAGTTAACAACTTAAATCCTCTAGGGCTCAAAGTGATGAATGATGCCGAAATTGCGCCATTTATTTCTTTGTATTGGGGAGGATTAATGATTGGACGTTGGGTTGGTGCAATTGCAGTTTTCAATCCTAGTAAAGGACTCAAAAAATGGTTGCTTATTCTTGTCCCTTATATTGCTTTTGGAGTTATACTTATGGTCAACTTTGGAAAATATTCATCTAACGAAATTCTTTTATTTAGTATTTGTGTAGCAATTCAAATTGGTGGTTTTTTCTTAGCAAAAGACAATCCAATTGTAACTTTAAAAATATTTAGTATTCTTGGTATTGTAGGCATGGTCATTGGTGTTTTTGCTTCTGGACAATTAGCCTTATTTGCCTTATTGTCAGGCGGATTATTTTGTTCTATCATGTGGCCATGTATTTTTGCACTCAGTATTACAGGCTTAGGAAAGTATACTGCACAAGGGTCAGCATTTTTAATCATGATGATTTTAGGCGGTGCGATTATTCCTCCACTTCAGGGAAAACTAGCAGATATTTTTAGCATACAATCATCATACTGGATTGCAGTTTTATGTTTTGTTTATTTATTATTCTACACATTCAAAACAAAAACTGCATTGCAAAAACAAGGGCTTTAATCTCAAGTTTTAAAAATGAAGAGGAGAAAATTTATAAAAAACGCAGCGTTAACAGGGCTTGGGATAACTGTTACTGAGACGTTGAGTAGCTGTATTGAATCTTCTGAAAATAATTTAGTAAGGCCAAATGCTAAGCCCAAAATTCCTGTTGTTATTGCAACATGGAATGTAAAATCTGCTACGGCTAAAGCTTGGAAAGTATTAATTAATGGTGGAAGTGCATTAGACGCTGTTGAGCAAGGTTGTCGAATAGAAGAAGCCAATGAAAAAGGGCAATCGGTTGGCAAAGGCGGGCTTCCAGATAGAGATGGTAATGTGACTTTGGATGCATGTATAATGAATGAAGAGGGGAATTGTGGCTCTGTTGTTTTTTTACAAAATATAACTCATGCCGTTTCAGTGGCACGCAGAGTAATGGAGGACACTCCACATGTTATGCTTGCAGGAAAAGGGGCAGAAAAATTTGCAATTTCAAAAGGATTTAAAAAAGAAAATCTACTGACTGAAGCCTCTAAATTAGCATGGAAAAAATGGTCAAAAACAAGTCAATACAAACCAATAATAAATATCGAAAATCACGACACTATAGGCATGTTGGCCATTGACAAAAACGGTGATATTGCGGGGGCTTGTACCACTAGTGGACTGGCCTATAAAATGAACGGTAGAGTTGGAGACTCCCCAATTATTGGATCAGGACTTTTTGTAGACAACAAAGTTGGAGGTGCTGTAGCAACAGGGCTAGGAGAAGAAGTTGTAAAAACCGTTGGAAGTTTTTTAATCGTAGAACTCATGCGTCAAGGAAGAACACCTCAACAAGCCTGCAAAGAAGCAATTCGCCGAATTGTTGACAAACCCAATAGTGAATACAAAAATTTTCAAGTAGGGTATATTGCAGTAAACAAACAAGGTGAAACAGGGGCCTACTCTATTCATCAGTGGTTCAGTATGACAAAATATCAAGATGGTGGAAATCAAAACATTCAATCCGATTATTTTAATAAAAATTTATAAAGTATAATAAATAATGGCTCAACAAAAACGTTTATTTCTACTTGATGCTTATGCTCTTATTTTTAGAGGCTATTATGCGTTTATCAAAAATCCAAGAATCAATTCCAAGGGACTAGACACTTCTGCAATTCTTGGGTTTACAAACTCATTGTTGGATGTCATAAAAAGAGAACGCCCAGACCATCTGGCCGTATGTTTTGATAAAGGAGGAAGTACAGGTCGATTAGAGGTTTTTCCAGAATATAAAGCAAATCGAGATGAAACCCCAGAGGGAATTAAAGTCGCTGTTCCATATATCCATAAAATATTGGAAGCCATGCATATTCCAATTATGGTTAAAAACGGATATGAAGCCGATGATATTATTGGAACATTGGCCAAAAAAGCAGAAAAAGAAGGCTATAAAACTTATATGGTAACACCCGACAAGGATTTCGCTCAACTCGTCAGTGAAAATATTTTTATGTACCGCCCAATGTTTGGAGGTGGATATGAAACTTGGGGCGTAGAAGAAGTCAAAGAAAAATTTGAAGTTCAAGACCCAAAACAAGTTATAGATTTTTTGGGAATGAAAGGTGATGCTGTAGATAACATTCCTGGACTGCCTGGAGTTGGAGACAAAACAGCAAAAAAGTTTATCAATCTTTATGGAAGCATGGAAGGGCTTATTGAAAATACACACGAGCTCAAAGGCAAAATGAAAGAAAAGGTTGAAGCCAACGCAGAACTCGGACTGCTTTCAAAAAAACTAGCCACAATTTTATTAGATGTACCTGTTGAATTTAATGCCAAAAATTTTGAATTAGACGAGCCTGATCATGAAAAAGTAAATGAAATTTTTCAAGAATTAGAATTCAGACGTTTAATAGAAAATTTCAAAAAAACATTTGCAGTAAATAAGACCAATACTGCTGAAGCTGACAGTAATCCTACTGAAAAAGCAATACCAAAAAACACAACAGCAGGAACAGGTCAGTTTTCACTTTTTGATGCCCCTGCTGAAGAAAATTCAGTGGCTCCAACATTTGAAAGATCAAATATAAAATCGGTCGCACACTTTTATCAATTTATAGAAAGTAATTTTGCTTTTGATTTATTTTTAAAACAACTTTTAGAAAAAAAATCGGTTTGTTTTGATACCGAAACCACATCCCTCAATCCTCTTGAAGCTGAACTTGTTGGAATTGCTTTTTCATGGGAAGCAAACAAGGGATTTTATGTTCCTATTCCAGATGAACAAAACGAAGCTCGCCAATTAATTGAAAAACTCAGGCCCTTTTTTGAAAATGGAAATATTGAAAAAATTGGTCAAAATTTAAAATATGATATTAAGGTGTTGCACAAATACAATATTTCTGTTGAAGGCCCTTTGTTTGACACCATGATTGCACATTATCTTATCAACCCCGATATGCGTCATAATATGAACATTTTGGCAGAAACCTACCTCAACTACACGCCAATGGCTATCGAGGAGTTAATTGGAAAAAAAGGGAAACACCAAAAATCCATGCGTAGCGTAAGCTTAGAAACGATTACTGAGTATGCTGTTGAAGATGCCGATATTACATTTCAATTAGCTCAACATTTTAAGAAAGAAATGTCTGATGCAAATACACTAAATCTTTTCAATTCTATAGAAATTCCATTAATCAAAGTACTTGCTTCTATGGAATTAGAGGGAATTCGTCTTGATGTTGATTTTCTCAAAAATCTGTCTTTAGATTTAAATAAAGACATTAAAACTCTTGAACAGAGCATCTTTGACAAAGCAGGGGAAGTTTTTAATATCGCATCACCGAAGCAACTAGGTATTATTTTGTTTGAAAAATTAAAACTCGTTGATAAACCTAAAAAAACAAAAACAGGACAATACAGCACTGCAGAAGATGTACTTTCTTATCTGGCTAAAGATCACGAAATCATCCGAAATATTTTAGAATATAGAGGGTTGGCAAAGCTAAAAAGCACGTATGTTGATGCTCTCCCTGAGCAAGTTTTACAAAGTACAGGACGAATTCATACAGAATATCTACAAACGGTTGCAGCCACTGGGCGTTTGAGTAGTATCAATCCAAATCTTCAAAATATTCCCATACGAACAGAGCGTGGCCGACAAGTTCGAAAAGCATTTGTCCCTCGAAATGAAGACTATATATTACTCGCAGCAGATTACTCTCAAATTGAATTACGTGTGATTGCAGCCCTAAGCGAAGAAGAAACCATGATTGAAGCGTTTAAAAATGGAGAAGACATTCATGCTTCAACTGCTTCAAGAGTGTTTAATGTGCCATTGTCAGAGGTTAATCGCGAACAGCGCAGCAATGCAAAAACCGTCAATTTTGGAATTATTTATGGCGTTTCTGCTTTTGGACTAAGCAATCAAACTGATTTAAGTAGAGCGGAAGCCAAAGCGCTTATTGATACCTACTATGCAACTTATCCAAAACTACGAGCGTACATTGCTGATCAAATTGATTTTGCAAGAGATAATGGTTATGTAAAAACAATTTCAGATCGTCGTAGATATTTAAAAGATATCAATTCTAGAAATGCTGTTGTTCGGGGTGCTTCTGAGCGTAATGCTGTGAATGCACCTATTCAAGGAAGTGCGGCAGACATCATCAAAATTGCAATGATTAATATTTACAAAAATCTTAATAAAGGAGATTTTAAAAGTAAGATGCTGTTACAAGTGCATGACGAACTTGTTTTTGATGTTTACACACCTGAACTAGAAAGTATTAAATCGCTAATTAAAACAGAAATGGAAAATGCATACACAATGGTTGTACCATTAGATGTTGAAATGGATATTGGGAAAAATTGGTTAGAAGCACACTAAAGTTCCAAGGCTTTCTTAACGTCATTATCCATTAGAAATTCTTGAGGATTTTCTAAGGCTTCTTTTACGGCAACTAAAAATCCAACTGATTCTTTTCCATCTATAATACGATGATCGTACGAAAGTGCAACATACATCATTGGGCGGATTTCCACTTTACCGTCTACAGCAACTGGTCTTTCAATAATATTATGCATCCCCAAAATTCCACTTTGTGGAGGGTTGATAATTGGTGTAGATAACATACTTCCAAACACACCTCCATTAGAAATCGTAAATGTCCCCCCTGTCATTTCATCGACAGTAATTTGGCCATCTCTAGCACGAATAGCTAGACGTTTCACTTCAGATTCAACCCCTCTAAATGTTAGATTTTCAGCATTTCTTATAACAGGGACCATGAGTCCTTTTGGCCCAGACACAGCTATACTAATATCACAGAAATCATAAGAAATCATTTCTTTTCCGTCTATCATAGAATTTACTGCTGGAAAGAGTTTAAGTGCACGAACAACAGCTAAAGTAAAGAAACTCATAAATCCAAGTCCTACTTCGTGTTTTTCTTTAAAGGTCTCTTTGTATTGTTTTCTAAGTTCAAATATTGGCGACATATCAACTTCATTAAAAGTCGTTAGCATGGCCGTTTCATTTTTGGCAGACACCAATCGTTCTGCAACTTTTCTACGTAACATAGAAAGCTTAGAGCGAGTAACTCCCCTTCCCTCAATATCAACTTTTTGCCCCATTGATGGCACTGCTTTTACAGCATCTTCCTTAGTAATGCGGCCATCTTTTCCGGTACCAGAAATTGAAGTGGCATCAATTCCTTTTTCCGCTAATATTTTCTTGGCAGCAGGACTAGCAGTTCCTGTTGCATAGGTATTTTCGTTGCTAGGTGCAACAACTGAAGTTGTAGGGGCTTGCTTTGGTGTATCTTCTTTGGCTGGTGTTGAATCATCACCCTCGGGTTTTGTAGCACTGGTGTCTATAAGGCAAACAACTGCTCCTACCTCAACAGCGTCACCTTCTTCTGCTTTGAGGGTTATTGTTCCACTAACTTCAGCAGGGAGTTCTAGCGTAGCCTTATCGCTATCAACCTCAGCAATGGCTTGGTCTTTTTCGACATAATCTCCATCTTGAACTAGCCACTCTGCAATTTCTACTTCTGTAATAGACTCGCCTGGGGAAGGCACTTTCATTTCTAAAATCATTCTATTTTATTTTAGTCTTTTTTCTTTGATTGTCTTTTGTTTTATCAAAAACAAAATCTATAATTTCTTGATGTCTTCGCTTAGATCGTGTTGAGCTTCCTGCTGCTGGTGCACTATAGCTTCTTCTTGATGCGACTCGCCAATTTTTTGAGGTGTCAATATGCATCAAAATATGGGCATAAGCACCCATATTCCTAGGTTCTTCTTGCGCCCAGACAATGTCATCCGTGTTTTTATACTTGTCTAAAATTTCTTGAATTTCTTTTTCAGGGAGAGGAAAGAGTTGTTCTATTCGAACTAATGCAACGTCATTTCTGTTGTGTTGTTCTTTTGCTTCTAAAAGATCATAATAAAATTTTCCCGTTACAAAAACAAGTGTTTTTGTTGCTTTTGAAGATGCTAAATCATCATCAATTAATGGTTTGAAACTTCCATTTGAAAAGTCTTCTACTGTTGATACTACCTTTGGATGACGTAATAAACTTTTTGGTGTAAATACAATGAGTGGCTTTCTATACTTTGCTTTTAATTGTCTTCTTAAAATATGAAACATATTGGCTGGTGTGGTACAGTCCGCAACAAACATATTATCTTTGGCGCAGAGTTGTAAATAGCGCTCCATACGTCCAGAAGAATGTTCTGCGCCTTGACCCTCATAGCCATGTGGTAAAAGCATTACAATACCGTTGGGGGTTTTCCATTTGTCTTCACCACATGAAATGTACTGATCGATCATAATTTGAGCACCATTACTAAAGTCTCCAAATTGAGCTTCCCAAATTCCAAGTGTGTTGGGGCTTGCCATAGCATAACCATAATCAAAACCTAGTACTCCATATTCGGATAATAAAGAATTATAAATATAAAATTTGCCTTGGTCTGAGCTGATCTTATTCAAAAGAATCACTTCTTCCTCACTGTCTTCAACTTTTACAACAGCATGACGATGCGAAAATGTACCTCGTTCTACATCTTGGCCAGAAATTCGAACATCAAATCCTTCTTGAAGTAAAGAACCATAGGCCAAGTGCTCGGCCATAGCCCAATCTAATTTATCTTGATCAAACATTGTTTGTCGAGATTGAACCAATCGTTCAATCTTACGAATAAATTTTTTGTCGGATGGTAAGTTAGAAATAACCCCTGCAACATGCTTAAGTTTTTCTTTTGGATAGGTTGTATCTACAACTTCCAACATACGATCTACTCGTGCTCTAGAAAAATTAGTCCATGCCTCTTGCATAAATGGAGTGATGACTGTTTTGTCTTCTTTCCTAGAATCTTCTAGTTCAGTTTCTAGGCTCGCTTTATAATTTTTTTCAGATTGCTTGATATAGTCGCGGTCAATAATTCCTTCTGCAATTAATTTTTCAGCATAAATATCGCGTGGATTTTTGTGCTTTGCAATGGCTTTATATAGCTTAGGTTGAGTAAAACGTGGTTCATCACCTTCGTTGTGGCCATATTTTCTATAGCCCAATAAATCAATAAACACATCGCGTTTGAATTCCATTCTGAAATCGAGTGCAAAACGTACAGCATGTACTACGGCTTCCACATCATCAGCATTGACATGCAACACTGGAGAAAGTGTAACTTTTCCAACATCTGTACAGTAAGTACTTGAACGAGCATCTAGATAATTAGTTGTAAATCCAATCTGATTATTAACAACAATATGAATGGTACCATTAGTTTTGTAGCCATCGAGTTTGGCCATTTGTACCACTTCATAAATAAGTCCTTGTCCTGCTATGGCCGCATCACCATGTACAACAATAGGTAGAACTTTACTAAAATTATCGCCATAATACTGGTCTTGTTTTGCTCGTGTGATGCCTTCAACAACTGCCCCTACTGTTTCCAAATGTGAAGGGTTTGGTGCAATACTTAAATTAATTTTGTTACCATTATCTGTTAAACGATCGCTAGTCCAACCTAGATGGTATTTGACATCGCCATCAAAGACTTCTTCTTCGTAGTCTTTTCCATCAAACTCACTAAAAATATCTTTTGCAGATTTTCCGAAAATATTCGTTAAAGTATTCAATCGTCCTCTGTGAGCCATCCCCATAACAAATTCTTTTACTCCCATCGAAGCTGCTTTTTCTATGAGGGCATCTAGGGCAGGAATTAAAGATTCATTTCCTTCTAAGGAAAATCGCTTTTGGCCTACATATTTGGTGTGCAAAAAGTTTTCAAAAGAAACGGCTTCGTTAAGTTTTTTTAGAATATGCTTTTTTTCATCAGCAGAAAATTGCCCATGATTGTCGTTATGATTTAGCTTATTTTGTATCCATTGAATCTCACCGGGTTGACGAATATACATGTATTCTATTCCAATAGCATCACAATAAATGGCTTCTAAATGTTTGCGAATTTGTTGAAGGGTTTGAGGGCCAATTCCCAAAATTTCACCAGCATTAAAAACGGTGTTTAGGTCACTTTGTTGAAGTCCAAAATTTTCAATGTCTAATGTTGGGGCATATTTTCTTCGATCTCGAACAGGGTTTGTTTTTGTAAAAAGATGCCCTCTAGTCCTGTAGGCATCTATAAGTTTTACCACTTGAAATTCTTTTTGTACATGCTCGGGAACTTGAGTACTGACACCCTCTACAACTTCTCCATTAACGCCATAATTGTCGCTTCCAAAATCGTAGCCCTGGAAAAATGCTCTCCAACTGGGCTCTACGCTATCAGGGTCTTGCTGATATTGTTCGTACAAATCGGCAAAGTAAGCGGTGTGCGCTGCATTTAAAAAAGAATATTTGTCCATCAATTTATTCGAGACAATTTAAAAAATTAAACGACATAAAATTTAATTCAAAAATACAACTTTTAGTAAAACCTAATACTCTTTTTATGGTTTTATATTAGACAAATATTAGTGTTTTTTATGATTTATGAGGCTCTATTCATCAATTGCACTCCAAAATTTTTGAGCAACTGTTTTTTTGTAGATTCAATTTGGAGTTCGTACAAGATATTAAACGCTAGTTTTGTGTAGTCTTCAATAGCTGTTTTAGTGGCAAGGGCTGCGCCACTTTCCTCAAAAAGTTCCAAAACTTGTGATACTTTTTCATTAGTGGAGAGACTTGTCTTGCTGAATAAATTTTTCAGAGTGTTTTTGCATGAGTCTGTTCCAAGCTCCATGGCTTTGAGAAACAAATAGGTTTTTTTATTTTCAATAATATCACCACCAACTTGTTTTCCAAATAATTTTGGGTCGCCAAAAGCATCCAAATAGTCGTCTTGCAACTGAAATGCTATGCCTAAATACCGTCCAAAATCATATACCCTTTTTTGATCTTCTACAGATGCTCCTGCCACTATAGCGCCCATTTGCATGGCAGCGCCTACCAGAACTGCGGTTTTATATTCAATCATTTTTATGTATTCTGGAATGGTAACATCAAAGCGTGTTTCAAAATCAACATCATATTGCTGACCTTCACAAACTTCCAAAGCTGTTTTACTAAATAATGTCGTGAGTTGTTGAAACTGGATAGCGTTGTATGATTCAAACAATTGATAGGCCAAAATAAGCATGGCATCTCCAGACAAAATTCCGGTATTTAAGTCCCATTTTTCGTGTACAGTTTGTTGGCCTCTTCGCAATGGGGCTTTGTCCATAATATCATCGTGAATCAATGAAAAATTGTGAAAGACTTCTACAGCTAGAGCAGCATCCAACGAAGCGTTGACATCACCATTAAAACAATCTGCAGACATTAGAGTAAGGGTTGGCCTCAATCGCTTTCCTCCCAAATTGAGAATGTACTGTATGGGGTCGTATAAATTTTTTGGAGTTCTTGGCTTGTTGTAGCGCTCCAAATGAGTAACAAACTGTTTTTGATAGTGTTCTATAGCTTTCATCTTAACAAAAATAAGAGAATTCAAATATAAAATAGACTTAAGGGTAAACAAATGTTAAAATTTTACAAAACCTTAGAAACTTTTATTGTTTTTTAAGTTTCCGCATGTATATTTGTTCTCCATTTGTTATGAAAGAAAAAATTATAAAAAAATCTGAAGAACTGTTTTTGACCCTTGGGTTCAAGAATGTGACTATGGATGATATTGCAACCGGACTTGGTATTTCGAAGAAAACCATATATGCTCATTTTTCAAATAAAACCGAGCTTGTCAGTGCCGTAACATTTTCTGTACTGGAATATATATACAAAGGGATTGAACAAATCAAAAAAAATGCCGTCAATCCCATTGAAGAATTATATGACACGAAGTTATTTTTAATTAATTTTTTAAAAAAGGAACGTGTTTCTGCTCAATATCAACTAAAAAAATATTATCCAAAGATTTTTGATCAATTGCAGGTCAAAAAATTTCAAAAAATGCACTCTTCTGTTGAAAATAGCCTAAAAAAAGGTGTGGAGCTACAACTTTTTAGATCAGAGATTGACACTGCATTTATATCAAGAGTCTATTTTGTTGGGATGACAGGAATTCGAGATACCAGTGTGTTTTCTGAATCAATTTTTGATAAAAACTATCTCATGGAAAGTTATTTGGAATACCACTTGCGTGCTATTGTGACCGAAAACGGACTCAAACTTCTTAATAATTATGTTAAAAAAAATAAATCCTAATATGTTTAGAATAATCGCCCTTTTTCTGATACCATTTGGTATAATTGCTCAAAATGAGCCTGTTGTACTATCCCTTGAAAATGCCATGGACTTTGCGTTTCAAAATAATATAGCAGCAAAAAATAGCGAAAGTGATGTGCGTTTGGCGCAACTTCAAAAATGGCAAACAACCTCAACAGGACTTCCTCAAATTAGTGCCAATGTGGCCTACAACAATTGGATCAAGCAGCAAGTGTCCCTTATACCTGCTGAATTTTTTGGTGGAATACCAGGTCAATTTACAGAAGTTGCTTTTGGCACTACACAAACAATGAATGGTTCTGTAACACTAAATCAAAAAATATTTGACGGTTCTTATCTTGTGGGATTACAAGCCGCAAAAGTGTATTTGGAAATTTCTAAAAACGCTAAAGAAAAGACCTTGTCTGAGCTTAGAAAAGCTGTTGTAAATGCTTATGGAAATATCCTGATGACAGAAGAAAATCTAAAAATCATCAATTCAAATATTAAGGTGGTAGAGGAAAATATTTCTGAACTACAAGAGGTGTACAAAAATGGGATGATTGAACAAGAAAGTGTAGAACAACTTCAACTCACTTTATCTGGACTTGAAAGCAGTAGAAATTATAATCTTAATCTAAAGAAAATTGCCTATCAAATGTTCAATTTGACCATTGGGCTTGATATAAACACTAATGTTCAACTTACGGATTCGCTTGAACAATTGGTTTTAGAAACTCAACTGAAAAACTCAGAAAATTTAGACCATAGTGCTGAGGATGTGATTGATTTTAAAATTGCAAAAAATGATTTTCGTTCTAAAGAATTGTTACTAAAACTCGAAAAAAGCAAGGCACTGCCAACAATAAATGCTTTTATTAATGGATCATATGCTGGCAATAGCAACCAATTTGATTTTTTGAATCGTTCACAAAAATGGTTTGGTGCTTCGCAGTTTGGGGTTAATATGTCTATCCCTTTATTTAGTTCTTTTGGAAGATCATCATTAACCCAAAAGGCTAAAATCAATTTAGAAAAATCTAAAAGAAATTTGAACGATGTCAAACAAAAAATAGAGCTTGAAATACAACGTGCAAAAAGTGATTTGAATTTTGCTTTGCAAGATTTAAACACCAAAAAACAGGCACTAGAACTTGCCGAAAGAATTGAACAAAAAAATCAAATAAAATTCTCAGAGGGAATGGCTTCTAGTTTTGAGTTAAGTCAAGCTCAAACACAACTTTATTCCGCTCAACAACAATATATTCAAGGGATGTTTAATCTTATTAATACCTATGTCATCCTAGATACACTTGTAAACCCAATCGAAAATTAAAATTTAAAAAATGATTAAAACCAATACTCAAATAGTCATGAAAAACATCATAATATTTTTCTTTTTTTCACTATTTATTGCTTGTGGCAATACAAACAAAGAACCTGCTTCGCTTACAAAACTGAAAGCACAAAAAAGTGATTTAATTGCACAAATTGACAGCTTGAGTCTCATACTCAAGTCCGTTGACGTAGAGATTTCAAAATTGGATACACTAAAGCGATTTACTCCAGTCACCGCATTTTTGGCCGAAACACAAATTTTTAATCATTTTATTGAAGTGCAAGGAACTATTGAGGCCGATCAAAGTGTTGAACTGTATCCGGAGAGTGGCGGTAACATTACAAATATATATGTAAAAGAAGGTCAAAAAGTAGCTAAAGGTGCTATTTTGGCGCAAATTGATAATTCCATTATTGAAAGTTCAATTGTAGAGCTAAAAACTCAATTGGATTTAGCAACGACAACTTTTGAGCGTCAGCAACGCTTATGGAATCAAAATATTGGCAGTGAAATGCAATTTCTACAAGCAAAAGCCAAAAAAGAAGGTCTAGAAAACAGCTTGAAAAGCATAAACGCACAAGCAAAAAAACTAAAAATTGTGGCTCCTTTTTCAGGTATAATCGATGAAATTTTTGGAAAAGTTGGAGGTCTTGCAGTACCTCAAATGCCTGTACTTCGACTGGTGAATCTAGATAAAATACATGTTGAAAGTGAAGTCACAGAAACCTATTTGAAATCTATTAAAAAAGGCACTGAAGTCGAACTTAATTTTCCTTCCTTAGACAAAACAATGACTTCCAAAGTTACTCAAGTTGGTAATTTTATCAACCCAAACAATCGGAGTTTCAAAGTACGTGTAGATCTCAAAAATACTAATAATGACATCAAGGCAAATTTACTTGCAGATGTCAAAATAAAAGACTTTCAGGCCAATGGTATTGTGCTGCCAACAACCCTGTTACAAGAAGATAGATTAGGCAAAACATTTGTATTTACACTAAAAAAAGAGGGGGAAGTTTATACAACCCAAAAAACATATGTAAATGTCCAGATGTCCTACAACAATCAATCGTTTATATCGAAGGGGTTAGAAAAAAATACGCTTGTAGTAGACAAAGGATCACGGCTTATAAAAGCAGATGAAATAGTAACTCTTGTTGATTAATTAGATATGAGTACAAAGACAAACAAAGAATTTAAGCTCTCTTCTTGGGCAATTTCAAATAAATCAACAGTCGCTGTCATTACGTTAATTGTTGTTTTGGGTGGGTTGCTATCGTATACCAGTATGCCTCGAGAGAATTTTCCAGAAATAATAGTCCCACAAATTTATGTTGGAACGCCATACCCTGGAAATTCAGCATTAGATGTCGAAAAACTGATTACAAAACGACTCGAAAAAGAAATAAATTCCATAACTGGAGTTGATAAAATTACCTCAAACTCCATTCAAGGATACTCGAGTATCAATGTTGAATTTAATTTTGACATTACCCCTTCTGAGGCGTTACAAAAAGTCAAAGATAAGGTCGATATTGCAATGGCAGACAAGGATTTTCCAAAAGATTTGCCAACAGAACCTAGCATCACCGAAATGAATTTTAGTGAGCAAATGCCTATTATGAACATCAATCTTTCGGGAGATTTTTCAATGGAACAACTTAAAGAATATGGGGAGTATTTGGAAGATGAGATTGAAAAATTAGCTGAAATTTCTAGTGTAGATATTCGTGGTATTCAAGAAAAAGAACTGGAAGTTGCTGTTGATTTATATAAAATGGAAGCTTCAAAAATTAGTTTTAATGACATAGAAAATGCAATTGCTTTTGAAAACCGAAGCGTGTCTGGTGGCGATATTCTCGAGAATGGAACACGCCGAACTGTTCGTGTGGTTGGAGAATTTAAAGACCCTCATGGAGTAAAAAATATTATTGTCAAAAGTGAAAAAGGCAACATTGTTTACCTGCGTGATATTGCAGAAGTCCAATTTAAAGAGCAAGAAAAGCAAAGTTACGCCAGAGAATATTCACAGCCTGTTGTGATGTTAGATGTCAAAAAAAGAAGTGGGCAAAATTTACTTAAAGCCTCCTCAAAAATAGACGCAATAATTGAAGAATCTAAAGCAAGTGTATTTCCAGACAATCTGGTAATTTCAAAAACAAACGATCAGTCCAACGATACCAGAACCATGGTAGCCGACTTGGAAAACAGCATCGTTCTTGGGGTTATTTTGGTCGTTGCAGTGCTTTACTTTTTCTTAGGGTTTAGAAATGCATTATTTGTAGGAATAGCAATTCCATTATCAATGTTTCTTTCCTTTATCATCTTAAGTTCAATAGGGGTAACCCTCAACACTATGGTCTTGTTTTCGCTAGTTATTGCACTAGGAATGTTGGTAGATAATGGTATTGTAGTTGTAGAAAACGTCTATCGTTTAATGGACGAAGGCATGCCTAGAATGAAAGCTGCAAAACTTGGTGTTGGCGAAGTCGCTTTGCCAATTATTGCTTCAACGGCTACAACCCTAGCCGCATTTTTCCCACTTATTTTGTGGGACGGTATTATTGGAAAATTTATGCAATGGTTGCCCATAACACTTATTATTGTACTCAGTTCTTCGTTGTTTGTGGCATTGGTCATCAACCCTATGTTGATTTCTCTTTATATGAAAATTGCACCAAAAAAAGACAAAGTAACAGTCGTCAATAAATTGGAAAATAGTTATGAAAAATTCCTCATAAAAAACTTAAAAGGTAAAAAACCATACGCTATTATTGTTGGTACATTTGCGCTGCTTTTTGTAGCCATTGGGCTTATGAGTACTTTTCCGCCCAAAGTTTTGTTTTTTCCAAATACTGAAGCCAAACAAGTGTTTGTATTTTTAGAATATCCAATTGGTACAGATATTGAAGACACCAATTTGCTTTCCAAAAGAATTGAAGCGGATATTGAAAACCATCTTAAAAAATATGAAAAAGATGGGGAGAATTTTTTAGTCACATCTGTTATTGGCCAAGTTGGCGAAGGCACTTCCGATCCGAGTAAAGGACAATCTGGTGGAAACACACCAAACAAAGCAAGAATTACTGTTGATTTTGTAAAATTCCAAGACCGCCAAGGTATTAGTTCTGAGCAAGTTTTGATTGATATTCGAAATGTCATAAATAATTATCCTGGTGTAAGTATCGTTGTGGATAAACCTGCCGATGGCCCTCCAACAGGCTCTCCTATTAATTTAGAAATTAAAGGTGATGATTATGAGTTAATTCTAGAAACGGCCAACAACTTAAAAGCATTTATAAATGCGGCTAATATTCCAGGAATTGAAGAACTAAAACTCGATATTGACCAAGGGAAACCCGAACTGTTAGTCAATGTTGACCGTCAAAAAGCAAGACGACTCGGTGTTTCAACAGGTCAAATTGGTGCCAACCTTAGAACAGCGCTTTATGGAAAAGAAGTGTCTACATACAAAGACCTAACTGATGACTATCCCATTAATATCCGTTTGAATGAAAAATTCAGATATAACAGAACAGCATTGTTAAATCAAAAAATAACATTTAGAGATCAAGGCAGTGGGCAGATAAAACAAGTCCCAATTTCGGCCATTGCAACCACCGAAAACCAATCGAGTTTTAGTGCTGTAAAGCGCATTGATTTGGATCGTGTGGTAACGCTTTACTCCAATGTCCTTAACGACTATAACCCCACACAAGTCAATGACAATATTCGTGAATTGATAACGGATTTTCAAATCCCAAAAGGCGTCAATATCAACTTTACTGGCGAACAAGAAAAGCAAGCCAAAGAAATGGCTTTTCTAAGCAAAGCTCTTCTTATTGCGGTATCTATTATATTTCTGATTTTGGTGGCACAATTCAACTCTGCAACAACACCAATTATTATTTCTATATCGGTGTTTTTAAGTCTAATTGGTGTCCTATTTGGCTTACTTATTTTTAGAATGGATTTTGTGATTTTAATGACAATGATTGGAATCATTTCATTGGCTGGAATTGTGGTAAACAATGCTATAGTTCTTATTGATTATATCAATTTGATTATTGCTAGAAAAAGAAAAGAATTGAACCTCAATTCATCTGAAAAACTCACCTCTTCTCAGCTTTTAGAATGTGTGGTTGAAGGCGGAAAAACACGTCTTAGACCGGTGCTTCTTACAGCAATGACTACAATTCTGGGGCTTTTGCCATTAGCGCTTGGAATAAATATTAATTTTAAAACACTGGTGACAGAACTGAACCCTAATTTTTATATAGGAGGAGAAAATGTAGCTTTTTGGGGGCCAATGGGCTGGGCCATTATCTATGGCCTTACTTTTGCTACCTTCCTTACTCTGGTTGTTGTACCAATTTTGTATTATTTAATCAATAAAATAAAAACCAAAAAAGTGAATGTTGCCTCTTAGAAGGTCTTTCTTTTAATATAATAATGTTAAATTTGCCCAACTAAACGATTCAAATGTACAGAACGCATCATTGTGGTGAACTTAGAGCATCACACATCAACCAAAAAGTAACCCTTTCGGGCTGGGTTCAAAAATCTAGAGACAAAGGATTTGTGGCATGGGTAGATTTACGCGACCGCTATGGCATCACACAACTTGTTTTTGATGCAGATCGTACTGATGAAAAACTGATGGAAGTGGCCAGAAATTTAGGCCGTGAATATGTCATTCAAATTACAGGAACAGTTATTGAACGGGCTTCAAAAAATCCAAATATCCCAACTGGTGAGATTGAGATACTTGTTTCAGAACTCACCGTTCTTAACGATGCAAAATTACCTCCATTTACCATTGAAGATCAAACAGATGGTGGCGAAGAACTTCGAATGAAATACCGCTATTTGGATATTAGAAGAAATCCTGTAAAAGAAAATTTGATTTTTAGACATAAAGTCACACAAGAAGTTCGCAACTATTTATCTAAAGATGGTTTTATTGAGGTGGAAACCCCTTATTTAATAAAATCTACTCCAGAGGGCGCAAGAGATTTTGTAGTCCCTAGCCGAATGAATGAAGGTCAATTTTATGCACTACCACAATCGCCACAAACGTTCAAACAGCTACTAATGGTTGGTGGTATGGATAAATACTTCCAAATTGTCAAATGCTTTAGAGACGAGGACTTGCGTGCCGATCGTCAACCGGAATTTACGCAAATTGACTGCGAAATGGCCTTTGTAGAGCAGGAAGACGTTTTAAATACCTTTGAAGGTTTAACACGTCATTTAATTAAAGAAATAAATGGGGTTGATATCGCAGAATTTCCAAGAATGACCTTTGACGAGGCCATGAAACGTTACGGTAATGACAAACCGGATATTCGTTTTGGAATGGAGTTTGGCGAGCTTAATGATGTGGCGCAACACAAAGATTTTAAGGTGTTTAACGCTGCCGAACTCGTTGTGGGAATTGCAATTCCTAGTGGTAATTCCTATTCAAGAAAAGACATTGATAAACTTATCGATTGGGTCAAACGCCCTCAAATTGGCGCTTTGGGAATGGTTTATGTACGTTGCAACGAAGATGGTACTTATAAATCTTCTGTTGATAAATTCTATGACCAAAACGATTTGGCCAATTGGGCAAAAGCCACAAATGCAAAAGCCGGTGACCTTATTTGTGTACTCTCTGGCGAAACTAATAAAGTCCGTGCGCAACTAAGCGCCTTACGTATGGAAATGGCAGAACGATTAGGCTTAAGAAAACCCGACGAATTTGCACCCCTTTGGGTCGTGGATTTTCCTTTATTGGAATGGGATGAAGACACCCAGCGTTATCATGCTATGCACCATCCGTTTACTTCGCCTAAACCCGGACAAATAGAATTACTAGATTCCAAACCCGGAGACGTCAAAGCCAATGCCTACGATCTTGTCCTTAATGGCAACGAAATTGGTGGTGGTTCTATACGAATCCACGATAAAGAAACACAAGCTTTAATGTTTGACCATTTAGGCTTTACCAAAGAAGAAGCCAAAGCCCAATTTGGGTTTTTAATGAATGCCTTTGAATATGGTGCACCCCCACATGGTGGTATTGCTTTTGGTTTAGATCGATTGGTGGCAATTTTGGGCGGCCAAGAAACCATTCGTGATTTTATTGCGTTTCCAAAAAACAACTCTGGTAGAGACGTTATGATTGATGCCCCTGCACCTATTGACAATAGTCAATTGGACGAACTGGGGCTGCAAACAACATAAAAATTTCAAACATGAAATACCTTATTTGGTTTCTTTTTATTTGTGCCATTGGTAGCATAATTTTAGGATTTTTCATCCCCGATTCTCATACCACAAATGCCACCGTAAAAGCGCAAGAAATAGCACTTTCACAAAAACTTATTGGCTTTGGAGTTGTTGGCTTGTTTTTTGTTGTATTTCCTCTATTTTCCTATTACCACTGGAAAGACAAAAAGGCTTCAGACTATATGCTCACCAAAGAAAATCTTGATAAAATGAGAGATTTTGAATAAACTATTAATTAATTCAAATTACGCTTTTGGATAAAAAAGCGTTTTAATATTTCTGATGCTTCTTCGGCTAATAGCCCCCCAACGATTTTTGTTTTTGGGTGTAATAAGGTTCCCATTGTTGTAAACCCTCGCTCATGGTCTTTGGCCCCATAGACCACTCTAGAAATTTGACTCCAATAGAGCGCTCCAGCACACATTTGGCACGGTTCCAAAGTGACGTATAATGTACAATTGTGTAAAAATTTTCCACCTAAATAGTTAGCCGCTGCGGTAATGGCTTGCATTTCGGCATGGGCAGTCACATCATTTAAAAGTTCGGTCAAGTTATGCGCTCGTGCAATAATTTGGTTATCGACCACAACAACAGCCCCAACTGGCACCTCACCTTTTTCAAAAGCCATTTCGGCTTCCGTCAAGGCTTTCTTCATAAAATAGGTATCATCAAATAGTGCTTCCATAATATCGCCTCAACATTAAATCTTGATTATCAAGCAAAAATACAATTTCAATCTTGTATTTTTGTAGTGTGCAAAAAAAATTAATAGACCATATCAATCATCCACAAGATTTGCGAGCCTTAGCAACAGAGGCCTTGCCACAACTTGCTCAAGAATTAAGAGCATTTATCATCAAAATTGTGGCTTCCAAAGAAGGGCATCTAGGTGCAAGTTTGGGAGCCGTGGAACTCACTATTGCATTGCACTATGTTTTTGAAACCCCAGAAGATATACTGCTTTGGGATGTTGGCCATCAGGCATACGGGCACAAAATTTTGACAGGAAGAAAGAACATTTTTGATACCAATAGGCAATTAGGTGGTATTAGTGGTTTCCCAAAACGTAGCGAAAGTATATTTGACACTTTTGGAACTGGTCATGCGTCAACATCTATTTCTGCGGCACTAGGAATGGCCATTGCAAGTCAACTCAAAGGGCTTCAAAAACACCATATTGCAATCATTGGAGATGCTTCTATTGCTGGTGGAATGGCATTTGAAGGGTTAAATCACGCCGGCGTTACCAACACCAATTTGCTGGTGATTTTGAATGATAATGCCATTGGAATTGATCCAAGTGTAGGGGCACTCAAACAATATTTGACGAATGTCAAGAAAGGACAACAAAAGGAAGATAATATTTTTGAAGCGCTCAATTTTGAATATTCTGGCCCTATTGACGGGCATGACCTTAATGCTTTAGTGCAAGAATTGGAACGTCTAAAAACGATTGAAGGGCCAAAGTTTTTGCATGTGATAACCACCAAAGGAAAAGGTCTAAAACAAGCCGAAGACAATCAAGTAGTCTACCACGCTCCTGGAAAATTTAATGCAAAAACTGGAGATTTAATTCCCTCCAATAAAGCGCATCTTCCGCCTAAGTTTCAGGACGTATTTGGAAAAACTCTTGTAGAACTTGCTACAGAAAATAAAAACATTGTAGGAATAACCCCTGCTATGCCAACTGGAAGTTCTTTAAAATTTATGATGGACGTTTTTCCAAAACGCGCTTTTGATGTTGGAATCGCCGAACAACATGCCGTCACTTTGGCCGCTGGTATGGCAACACATGGATTAGTTCCTTTTTGTGCCATATATTCCACGTTTTTACAACGTGCATATGATCAGGTGATTCACGATGTTGCATTACAAAATTTGCCTGTCATATTTTGTTTGGACCGTGCCGGACTTGTTGGTCAAGATGGGGCGACACACCACGGTGTTTTTGATATTGCCTATTTGCGTTGTATTCCTAACCTGATTATTGTCGCCCCTAGAAATGAAATTGAACTTAGAAATATCATGTATACGGCGCAGCAAGGATTGGAACATCCTATTGCTATTCGTTACCCTAGAGGCCGTGGCAAGATTTTGAATTGGGAACAGGATTTTGAGACGATAACTATTGGAACAGGTGTGCAGCTTCAAGAGGGGCAAAAAATTGCGGTGCTTTCTGTAGGTGCCATTGCAAATAATGTTCAAAATGCTATTGAAAACTTAGAAATCGCTCATTTTGATATGCGTTTTATAAAACCCCTTGATGAACGCTTATTAAAAGATATTTTTAAAAATTACTCTACCATTGTAACCGTAGAAAATGGGACAATTCGTGGGGGGTTTGGAAGTGCTGTTTTAGAGTTTGCAGCGCAGCATAATTTTAAAAATCCCATTTATATTAAAGGCATTCCAGATGAATTTATAGAACATGGCACCACAAAGGAACTGCAAAAACAGCTAGGACTTGATGATGATGCACTAAGAGTTTTTCTAAAAACCCTTTAGAACGTCAACCCCTTGAGTTTTTTATACATCAATACCGCTTTACTATCGGAATAGGAGGCGACCACAGAGCATACGCCCATCAAACGGTTGTACAACTTCTGGTGCTGAAGTTCCATCTCTTTTGGAAGTGATTTCATTAACAGTTTATCGTAACTACTGGCTTTGTTTTCATGACAATTATTGACCGCTGTTGTAAAACGTAAAAGCAATGCATTGATAATTTCAAAACCAGATATTTCTTTGTCTATAACTTCTTGTGCATTATAAATTCGCTCTATACTTAATTTTATAATGTCATTTATTTGGGCTTGGAATTTACTTTTTTCTAGTAATGAAACATCAAAAGTTCCATTTAAAATTGCAGTTTCATTTTTTATAAAAATAGCTACGGCATCGTCAATAAGAGTTCCAATGGCCAAAGCTCTTAGATAACTTACTCTAGCTTGTGTTGTTGGAAGTGCGTTATATTTTTTGGTTTGAATGCTGTCTCTAACCAAATTAATTAAATACTCTAGCGCAAAATCCTCTTCAATAAGACCTAAATTAATTCCATCTTCAAAATCAATAATGGTATAGCAAATGTCGTCTGCAGCTTCAACCAAATACGTTAGCGGGTGTCTTACAAATTGATGGTCATTAGGATTTATTTTTAAAAGTCCTAGTTCTTTTGCGACTTCCAAAAATATGCTTTCTTCACTTTGAAAAAACCCATACTTTTTTGAAGCAATGTGTGGGGTTGGCTTTTTGGGTAGCGAAGCTTTCGGATATTTTGTAAAAGCGCCTAGAGTCGCATAGCTCAGGCGTAAACCCCCAGGTTGACCTTCCAAATCTTGAGTTAAAATTTTAAACCCATTGGCATTGCCTTCAAAATCACAGAGGTCTTGATATTGTTTGGACGTTAGTTCTTTTTTAAAAAGTTGTCCAGCACCATGTTTAAAAAAATGTCCAATGGCCTTTTCTCCAGAGTGACCAAAAGGAGGGTTTCCAATATCGTGTGCTAATGCCGCTGCGGCAACAATAGCCCCAAAATCATTGGGTTTGTAGCCATGTATTTCTTGTAACGCCGGGTGTTTTTCTAAAATTTTTACGCCCGCTTTTCTTCCCAATGACCGCGCTACAACACTCACTTCTAGACTGTGCGTCAGACGTGTATGTACAAAGTCGGTAGACGAAAGAGGGATCACCTGAGTTTTGTCTTGAAGGCTTCTAAATTCTGTAGAAAAAATAATACGGTCATAATCGACATCAAATCCCAATCGTGTTTCGTCTTGTTCGTTACGCAAGCGCTTGTTGGTATCCCCTTGTCGTTTTAAGGATAATAATTGTTCCCAATTCATGCTATTACTCATGTGTGCAAGATAGTAATTTTCAATGTTAAGTAAATGTTTCGAAAAGAATGTTTTAGTGGGTTTTAGTAACATTGAGTTAAAGGTTTTATAAAGATTAGGGTATCATCCAAAGCGGTTTTCAAATGTAATTTTGCAAAAAATTAAATGTATTAAAATTCACAAATAATGAAATACTATTTTGTAATCCTATTCTCTTTTGCTTCTTTAATTTTGACCGCTCAAGATTCAGGCACTGTTTCTGGTCTTATAAGTGACAAAGAATTTAATAACGAACCTCTTGCTTTTGCAAACGTTTTGATTAAAGGAAGTTCAAAAGGAACAACTTCTGATTTTGATGGAAATTATTTTCTGGAAAATATGGCCCCTGGAGTATATACCATTCAATTTAGCTATGTGGGCTATAAAACTGTTGAAATAGAAACAACCGTTGAAGCAGGAAAAACAAATGTTATTGATGTAATTCTTCAAGCCAATAGTGCTTCTTTGGATGAAGTTGTTATCAAAACTACTACTACAAGAGAAACAGAAAGTGCACTATTGTTACAACAACAAAAAGCGGTGGCTATGGAAACTGCTATTGGAGCTCAGGAACTTAGCAAAAAAGGGGTTGGAGATATCGCTGCTGCAGTAACAAAAACTGCTGGTATATCTAAACAAAATAGTTCAGGAAGCATATTTGTTAGAGGACTTGGTGACCGCTATAACATTACAACTCTTAATGGATTGCCTTTGCCATCTAATAACCCAGCAAAAAAGAATATTGAATTAGGTCTATTTTCAACAGATATTGTTGAAAATATTGGGATCAGCAAAACATTCAATGCCAAAAACTATGCAGATTTTGGTGGAGCTAATATTAATATAGATTCTAAAAATTTTAGAGGACAACCATATTTAAATCTAGGTTTGAGTCTAGGAGGCAACTCTAATACAATTGGAAAAGATCCTTTTTATTTACAAGATGG
>CBFHNG010000022.1:0-30502 GCA_965657165.1 Flavobacteriaceae bacterium | reverse complement strand
AATAGTGTACTTGTAATGATGATATGCCATAATCATCACTGATCTGGCCATAAAAATAAAGCTCTTCCTCAATTGAGTTTGCAACACGTTGTTGAACATCAATTAGTGGTGGGCGGTCTTTTACAATTCGTACTTCATAGGAAAGTGTTTCAAAATTTTTTAGTTGATCATTATTTGTATTAATATCATACATTAAATCGGTGAAAACCTGTTTTGATAATGTAAATTCATTAGCGTCTTTATTAAAATAAAAAACAGTATTCTGATTGACAAAAGTGACAGTATCGGTAGATTTCGTTAAAAATTTCCATGTTAATTTGGTGCCCTCTGGAATGGAGATGTTTCCGAAACTAGAAACAGTCCTGTCTTTTAATTTGGTATATATGGGGTAATCGACTAATAAAGTTGAATTCAAAATTTTTGGGGCGCTCAAAACTTTTAATTCAAATAAATTTGAAATTACATTTTCCGATGAAACTTGAAACTGAATGTCTTTCTTTGGGTTTTGAAATTTAAATTGAAACCGCTGATTATTTATTCTTTTTAAAAAATAAGTTTGATTTTCAAAAGAAATTTTGACTTGTTCTGGTACCACTTTACCTTCAACTCTAATATCCAAAACAAAAGATTGATTTTCAACAGTTTCTAAAGCGCTATTTGTTACAACAAATTGAAAAGGAGCAGGGGGGGTATAGGTTGTTTTATAGTCAACAACACGATTTAGACTTTGCTTTAGATTTGACTGACCGCCAGAAGCGTAAACTACCCCAATAATCATTAGGGGTAAAACAGTGTATTTCAAATACTTTAAATTGTCTTTAAATTGTACCGCTTTTTTAAATGAAACACTGCCAAATTCTTTTGTTTTTTGTTGAATACTTGCAACAATAAGCGCTGTTGTTGGTTGGCTATTCAATTGTATAACGTTTAATAATTTATCGCTTATTTCAGGAAAAAAATCACCAATAATTTTTGCTGCCTCTTGATCGCTTATTCCAGAGCGGATTTTCAAATACTTTAATAATGGGATACATAGTAATTTGTAAAACAAAATCATTTCGAAAAAAACTAATGACCAAAAAACAATCGTTCTACCAGATGATGAAATCCAAAAAAAATATTCAATTGAAATCCAAAAAAGTGCATACAGCAACCCAATTCCAAAAAAAAGCAAAGCACCCTTTAAAACAGCACTCATATAATAGCGCTTAATAAATTGCTCTAATTTTGTTTTTATGTTTAAAAATTGATTCAATGCATCTTTTTATAGGGTATAAATCTACAACAATAATTGAGATGTTTGAAAGATAAATAAAAGCATAAAAACCAAAGTAATTTTTGTTTGGGTGTTCGCTTTAGTGAGTATATCTTTGCATCAAGACTAAATTCAATGGAAAAATCTGTTCGCGTTCGTTTTGCGCCAAGCCCAACAGGACCACTTCATATTGGTGGAGTTCGCACTGCTCTTTTTAATTATCTCTTTGCGAAAAAGCATAAGGGTGCTTTTGTTTTACGTATAGAAGACACCGATCAAAATCGTTATGTTGCTGGTGCTGAACAATATATTATTGATGCACTTAATTGGTGTCAAATACCATTTGATGAAGGGCCAGGAAAAGATGGTGGTTTTGGGCCTTACAGACAAAGTGAAAGAAAAGAAATTTACAAAAAGCATATTGATCTCCTTATCAAAAAAGGGAAAGCCTATTACGCTTTTGACACGCCTGAGAATTTAGCAAAAGAAAGAGTAAACCACGAAAAAAAAGGAAAAACCTTTATTTACAACTGGCACAACAGAACAAAAGGAAGACTTATAAATTCTTTGGTTTTATCTGAAAATGAAACGAGAGAAAGACTAAAAAGTGGAGCACCGTATGTTGTACGATTTTTGATGCCGCAGGACAAAACAATACTGATGAACGACATTGTAAGAGGGCAAATTAGTGTTGAAAGTAATACACTAGACGATAAAGTTCTTTTCAAATCTGATGGTATGCCCACATATCATTTAGCAAATATTGTAGATGATCACCTGATGCAAATTTCTCATGTCATAAGAGGAGAAGAATGGCTGCCCTCTCTTGCGCTTCACCAACAACTTTATGAAGCTTTTGAATGGGAAGCGCCTCAGTTTGCCCACCTTCCACTAATATTGAAGCCCACAGGAAAAGGGAAACTAAGCAAAAGAGATGGCGATAAACTTGGATTTCCTGTATTTCCTTTAGAATGGAATGACGCAAACACACAAGCTATCGGCTATAAAGAAAGTGGATATCTTTCTGAAGCCGTTGTAAATTTTCTTGCTTTTTTGGGTTGGAATCCAGGAACAGAGCAAGAGGTTTTTAATTTAGAAAATCTTATTCAGGCATTTGATTTAAATCAAGTTAATAAATCGGGGGCGCGTTTTGATCCTGATAAAATAAAGTGGTACAATCATGCTTATATTCAAGAATCTTCCAATGCAGAACTAGCAAAACAACTGATTACGGTTGATAATACATTAGCAACTTTTGATTTAAATTATATTGAACTTGTTGTAGGCCTCATTAAGGAGCGTGCACAACTTGTTCCTGAGCTTTTACGACTTGGAAAATATTTCTTTGAAGCGCCTGATGAGTATGATGAAAAAGCATTAAAAAAAGCATGGAAAGAGGGCTCTGCAGAACTTATGACCGAGCTTGTTCATGTAATTAAAAGCGCAAATGACGAGACTGCAAACACCCTAAAAGCCGACGTGTCTGATTGGATAAAAGAAAAAGAAATTGGTTTTGGAAAGGTAATGATGCCTCTAAGAGTTGCGCTTGTTGGAGCTTTAAAAGGTGTAGATGTATTTGATATTGTTTTTTACATTGGAAAAAAAGAGTCAATAGGTCGAATAAATAGACTTATTAAACATCACTAAACCACAAGACCAGCTGGTCTTATAAATTTACTTACTTTTGTTCTCTTAAAAGCAGGTATAAAACTGAATGAAAAACATAAGAAACTTTTGCATCATTGCACATATTGACCACGGGAAAAGCACCTTGGCCGATCGGCTTTTGGACTTTACGGGTGCTGTAACAGAGCGGGAAAAACAAAATCAACTCCTGGACAATATGGACCTTGAGCGTGAACGGGGGATTACAATTAAATCTCATGCCATTCAAATGGAATATGAATACAAAGGCGAACACTATATATTGAACCTTATTGATACTCCTGGACACGTTGATTTTAGCTATGAAGTTTCCCGTTCAATTGCAGCTTGTGAGGGCGCTTTATTAGTTGTTGATGCTGCTCAAAGCATTCAAGCCCAGACCATTTCAAACTTATATCTAGCATTAGAAAATGACTTAGAAATCATTCCTGTTTTAAACAAAGTTGACCTACCAAGTGCCAACCCTGAAGAAGTTACTGACGATATTGTAGATCTTTTGGGTTGTACCGTCGAAGAGGTAATTCCTGCAAGCGCAAAAACTGGTCTTGGTATTGAGTCCATTTTAGAGGCAATAATTAATATTATCCCCGCGCCAAAAGGAGATCCTAAAGCACCGCTTCAAGCGTTAGTTTTTGATTCTGTTTACAATTCTTTTAGAGGAGTTGAAACTTATTTTAAAGTAGTTAACGGGAGTATTAAAAAAAATCAATCTGTGAAATTTATTGCCACAGGCAAAACATATAGTGCAGACGAAGTTGGAACACTCAACTTAACACAAACGCCTAAACAAGAAATCAAGGCTGGCGATGTTGGATATCTAATTACTGGAATTAAAGATGCCCGCGAAGTGAAAGTTGGAGACACTATAACGGATGCTAAAAATCCAACTCAGGAGGCGGTAGACGGATTTGAAGACGTAAAACCAATGGTATTTGCAGGAATTTACCCTGTTGATACTGAAGAATATGAAGAACTTAGAGCCTCTATGGAGAAACTACAATTGAATGATGCATCACTTGTGTTTCAAGCTGAAAGCTCAGCAGCTTTAGGATTTGGATTTCGTTGTGGTTTTCTTGGAATGCTTCATTTAGAAATAATTCAAGAAAGGTTAGAGCGAGAGTTTAATATGACGGTCATCACAACAGTTCCAAACGTATCATATCATGCGTACACTCGAAAAAACCCTGATGAAATTATTTTATTAAACAACCCATCAGACTTGCCTGATCCATCCACTTTGGATCGCATTGAAGAGCCATACATTAAGGCAACAATTATTACCAAATCAGATTTTGTGGGAAATGTAATGTCGCTTTGCATAGAAAAAAGAGGGCAAATCACAAATCAAACATACCTTACCACCCAGCGTGTTGAATTATCTTTTGATATGCCTTTAGCAGAAATTGTATTTGATTTTTATGACCGATTAAAAACAGTTTCTAAAGGCTATGCCTCTTTTGACTATAGCCCTATAGGGATGCGCGTATCAAAATTGGTCCGTGTTGATGTTCTTCTTAATGGACAATCTGTTGATGCGCTTTCTGCTCTAATACACTTAGATAATGCTCAAAAAATTGGTCGTAAGATGTGTGGCAAACTTAGGGAGTTGATTCCTAGACAACAATTTGATATTCCAATTCAAGCGGCTATTGGTGCTAAAATTATTTCAAGAGAAACCGTAAAAGCAGTCCGTAAAGATGTAACAGCCAAGTGTTACGGTGGTGATATTTCAAGAAAACGAAAGCTATTGGAAAACCAAAAGAAAGGAAAAAAACGAATGCGTCAAGTGGGGAGTGTAGAGATTCCACAAGAGGCATTTATGGCAGTACTAAAGCTTAACGACTAGACACTACTTATAATATTTTGTATTTTCAAAGAAAGGGTTATCTTTAAAAACCTGTAACAACTATACTTTGAGTAGCACAAAATTTAAAAAAATAGGCATTGGTGTCGCATTCTCACCGAACTTAAAGGCTAATGTTTTTGAGGCTTCAAGGCTTGCTCTTGTTATGGATAGCGAGCTTGTTCTTGTGCATGTTGGGGAAGAAAATGAAGAAAAAAAAGCTATAATTGATGACCATCTTGCTAGCTTTACAAAAAGAAAACTAAACTATTCTATTCATTTCCTTCCGGGCGCTCCTGTTGACATAATTCTTTCAGTCATCAAAAACTATGATATTGATTTAATGATTCTTGGTGCACTTAAAAGAGAAACATTTTTTAGGTATTATCTAGGGTCAATTGCAAGGGAAATTACTCGTAAAGCAGATTGCTCTATTCTTTTGCTTATCAACCCCTCTGTTGATAGAGTGCCGTGTAAACATATCGTTGTTAACGGATTGAAAGATCCAAAAACAAAAGAAACAATTAATTATGCTTTTTATGTAGGTAAAAAACTAAACGCTTCTAGGGTTACAGTTGTTGAAGAAGTTGGTCAAGACGAAGTCAATATTAAGGTTGATGATGATAAAACATTGCGTCAATCAACAATTATTAGAGAGCGCCTGATGAATAGAGAAAATATGCGTGTCAAAAAATTATTGGAAAAAGTTCCAGAAGAATTTTCTAATGGAATTTCTGTAAAGTCTCAACCAATATTTGGAAAAAGAGGATATTCGATAGGACACTATGCTCAGGTGGTTCGGGCAGATTTGTTGGTGATGAATGCGCCTGTAAAAACTTCTTTTTGGGATCGTTTATTCCCTCATGATATAGAACATATATTAGGCGAACTACCAACTGATGTGCTAATAATTAGATGAAACAAAAAAACAGCATAACAACAAAAATAGCTGCAATTCCAAGAAACATTTTCTCTGGGCTTGTTGTAAGTCTTATTGCATTACCGTTAAGTTTGGGTCTTGCTATGGCGAGTGATGCCCCGCCAATTGCTGGTGTTATTACTTCAATTGTTGGTGGTGTTATTGTTGCTGTATTTGGAGGGAGTTATGTCACCATTTCTGGCCCTGGTAAAGGTTTAGTTGGTGTGGTTTTAGTCGCAGTTTCAACCCTTGGGCTTACCACCACTTATGCTGCAATTATTTGCTCTGGAATACTGCTTCTAATATTAGGGTTTTTGAGGCTTGGAAAACTCGCTGATTACTTTCCATCTTCAGCAATTCAAGGGGTGCTGGCAGCAATTGGGCTTATAATTCTTGGTAAACAGTTTCATATAATGCTCGGCAATAAAATTAGCAGAGATAGTACAATTGACTACTTAGTTGCAATCCCAAAAACGATTATGAAAGTATTTGAATATCAAGATGCAGGTTTGATTAATGCGGCGATTGCGGGTGTTTTAAGTTTAATCATCATGGTGTTCTATTCTAAAATACGCAATAAGTATCTACAACTTATCCCAGCTCCAATGTGGATTGTAATATGCTCCGTTGGATTTAGTTATTATTGTGAATTCGTGTTGAAAATTTCCAATCCTATTTCAAAAAAATACATGATCCCAAACATACCAAGCCTGTCTGAAGTAATGAATGACTTGCCATTGCCAAACTTTGAGGCAATCTTTAGCCTAGAGTTTTGGGGTAGTGTTGTGGCGCTCACACTTATTGCAAGCATAGAATCATTGCTGAGCATAAAAGCTGTAGACAAACTTGATCCACAAAAAAGACGTTCTAATGTAAATAAAGACATTAAAGCACTAGGATTAGCAACAACAATAAGTGGATTATTAGGTGGTCTTAATGTTGTAACTGTTATAGCGCCTAGTTCAGTAAATATTACAAACGGAGGGACTAATAGACTAGGAAATTTATTTCATGCCTTTTTTCTGATGATTTTTGTCCTTTTGTTCAGTACCGAATTAACTCGAATACCGCTTTCTGCCTTAATGGCAATTTTAGTTTATACAGGGTATAAGCTTGCAGCACCGGAGATGATAAAACGTATTTTTTTAATAGGTAAAGAGCAGCTGATTATTTTCTTATCAACGTTGTTAGTAACCCTAAAAATTGGACTTATTTCTGGAATAGTGGCTGGCCTTATTACAACCTTTATTATTCATATTATCGTAAACAACAGCTTGGGGTTATTTATTAAAAACATTGTAAAGCCTAATGTTCTAATGTACAAAGAGGCAAATGGAAATTATTTTATCAGTGTAAAGCATTTTTGTAGTTTTTTAAACTTCAACAAGCTTAAGGAAAAATTGAGTGTTATCCCAGAGCAGAACGATGTTGTTATTGACTTTTCAATGTGTGGTTTTGTTGATCATTCTGTCATGGAAAATATAAATGACTATCAAGAGTTGTTTTACAAAAAAGGAGGAAACATAGAAGTTATAGGAATGGATATGCTTGGGGCAAAATCGAGGCACCCTTTTGCGCTTAGAAAGCTACTGCCGCTATCAAGTTTAATAAAAAGTGGTGCTACAAAGCGGCAAAAAGATTTAGAAGAAGTGGGCTTAAGTTTTGGTCTTAATTTCAGTTCTGATAGAATTGAAAAGAATAATTTACTTGAAAAATTTTCGTTTTTTAAAACAAAAAAAATTGAATACATCTTTAACAAACTTTCCCGGGAAGAGCAAAACTTTTCTGTCTTTGATATCACTTTTTCTGAAGGTGAAGCTATTGCAAAAGAAGTTGTGCGCTCAACAATGTTGCACATTAATTTATCTAAAGATATCCCTAGTTTTACATTGACTAAAGAGGGATTATTGGAACGTTTTTTCGCTCTTGCTGGGCAAAAGGATATTGATATTCCCAAGCAAAGTGATTTTTCAAGTCGCTTTTATTTAAGTGGTGAGAAGCCTAAAGAAATCCAAGTATTTTTTGACAATAAACTTGTTCGTTTTTTTGAAAGCAACAGCTACTACCATGTCGAATCTAACGGAAACGGATTGTTGGTTTTCAACAAAGAACGAGTAGCAAGCATTAAAGAAATAAAGCAGCTTTTGGATTTTGGAATGCGTTTGGCAACTCAAATATTACAAAAATGAAACTGTATCCATTGAATGTTGGTAACTTTAAGTTGGACGGTGGCGCCATGTTTGGTGTCGTTCCAAAATCAATTTGGTCTAAAACAAACCCTGCGGACCAAAACAATATGATTGATATTGCTGCACGATGTTTACTTATTGAAAACGGTGATCGCTTAATTTTAATTGACACAGGGATGGGCAACAAACAGACCGATAAATTTTTCAGTTATTATTTTCGTTGGGGAGATCAAGGTGTGGAGCAGGCTTTAGCAAAACATGGATTTCATAAAGACGATGTCACAGATGTTTTCCTAACACATTTACATTTTGATCATTGTGGCGGTGGCGTTGAATGGAATGCGAATAAAACAGGGTATCAACTAACCTTTAAAAACGCAACTTATTGGAGCAACAAAGAACATTGGTCTTGGGCAAAAACGCCAAATAAACGCGAGAAAGCATCATTTTTAACGGAAAATATTAATCCCATTGAACAATCTGGAAGCCTAAAATACTTGAACTGTACAAAAGAAAGTATATTAAAAAACTCTCCTTTGGACTTTGATGTGTTTTTTGCTGACGGACACACCGAAAAGCAAATGATTCCAATGATAAAATACAAAGGTAAAACCTTGTGTTTTATGGCCGATTTATTGCCAACAGCTGGGCATGTTTCATTACCTTTTATTATGGGATACGACACCCGCCCTTTGCTTACTCTACAAGAAAAAGAGGTTTTTCTTAACCTCGCTGCAAGTCAAAATTATTATTTATTTTTGGAGCATGATGCCAGAAATGAAATCATAACAGTCAAACACACAGAAAAAGGTGTAAGACTAGATAAAACCCATTCATTTAACTCTATATTCTAAACACAATGAAAAACTTAGCCTTAAGTTCCTCTTTAAAACATCTAGCTTTTGCAGGCGCATTTCTATTAGCTAGCTGTGGTTCCACAGCGCCAATTCTCTCTACGCCTATTGAGAATATTGATCAAACCCCTGTAAAGTTTTCCGAACTTACAGAAATTGAAAAAAAAGGTTGGAGTCATTTTGACTTAAAAAAAGACACTATACCTGGGGTTAGCTTAAACCTAGCCTACGAACAACTTGTAAAACCCAAAAGCAAAACTGTAATTGTTGCAGTAATAGACTCTGGCATAGATATCACACACGAAGACCTTAGAAACAATATTTGGGTCAATGAGGGTGAAATTCCAAATAATGGAATAGACGATGATAACAACGGCTATATTGATGATGTTAATGGTTGGAATTTTCTTGGTGAAGCCAATAATGAGCAGCTAGAATTTGTTCGGCTTCTAGCAACTAAAAATACCTCTCACCCTAGATATAATGAAGCTCAAGAAACATATAATAAAGAAAGAAAAAAATATACTGAGCTGAAACAACAGTACAGTTCAATATTAGAGCAAATCAACACTGCGGAAAAAGCTGTTCTGGATTACCTTAAAAAAGACGCTTTCACCAAAGAAGATGTATACGGCATAGACACGAAAGACCAAGCTTTAGGTCGCCACCTAAGCATTATAAAACAATCCTATGGTTTTGGCTACGATACTATTGAAGACTTAAAAAAGGACCTCAATAGAGATTTAAAATCTTTTAACGAACGTCTTGATTACAACCTGAACATTGATTTTGATGGCCGATCTATTGTAAATGATGACCCAAATGATTTGAACGATAGAAACTATGGAAATAATAATGTTATGCCAAAAGAAGGTAGAAGTCACGGAACACATGTTTCAGGAATTATTGCGGCTACAAGAAACAATGGAATTGGGATTAACGGTGCTGCCAACAATGTAAAAATAATGGCAATTAGAAATACCCCCAATGGTGATGAATATGACAAAGATGTAGCCCTGGGCATATATTATGCTGTTGACAATGGTGCTAAGGTTATAAATATGAGTTTTGGAAAAGGTTTTTCAAACCATAGTGACTGGGTTAGAGATGCTATTGCATATGCTTCAAAAAAGAATGTTTTAATTGTTGCTGCTGCAGGTAATGATGGAAACAATTCAGATCAAATTGAAAATTACCCTAACGATCAAATTGGAACGGGCGCAGAAATCTCTGATACCTTTTTAAGAGTTGGTGCAACAACAAACGATTTCAGTTCTAGCCTAGTTGCTGGCTTTTCTAATTACGGAAAAAGCAGTGTCGATGTTTTTGCTCCTGGTACAGAAATATACTCCAGTTATCCAAAAAACAAATATGAGTTTGCTCAGGGAACTTCTATGGCGTCACCGCTAGTTGCGGGTGTCGCAGCACTTATATTTTCTCAATATCCAAAGTTGAGTGCCGCACAAGTAAAAACAATACTAATGGAGTCTGGTCTTCCGATACAAAAAAAAGTAAGTCTTGGAAACGGGTCTACAGTAGAATTCAGTGAGGTTTGTAAATCTGGCAAATTGGTTAATGCGTATAACGCTTTAATTATGGCGTCAAAATTATCTAAATAAAATTATAGAAATGAAAAATTTATTTATCATAACAGCACTTTGCTTTTTTTATATTGTAAATAGCCAAAGAAATGCTAATGGCTATTGGCAACAACATGTAGATTATACAATGGAAGTTGAAATGGATGTTGAGAATTTTAATTATTCGGGAACACAACAATTAATTTACACTAATAATTCTCCAGACACATTACAAAAGGTGTTTTTCCATTTGTATTTCAATGCTTTTCAACCTGGAAGTGAAATGGATGTACGCTCCAGAACTATTGCAGATCCCGATAGTAGAGTAATGAATAGAATTCAAAATCTTGCGCCAGAGGATCAAGGGTTTTTAAATGTTTTAAATTTAACTCAAGATGGAAAACAACTAAAAACAACGCTTTCTGGAACAATTTTAGAAGTTGAACTAAAAAAACCTATCTTTTCTGGGGAACAGACAACTTTTGAGATGAATTTTGAGGGTCAAGTCCCCTTAAATGTTAGGCGTTCTGGAAAAAACAGCTCTGAGGGCGTGGTGCTTTCTATGGCGCAGTGGTATCCAAAATTGGCGGAGTATGACTTTGAAGGCTGGCACGCAGACCCCTACATTGGTCGAGAGTTTCATGGGGTATGGGGTAATTTTGATTTAAAACTTACAATTGACAACAGTTATATTGTTGGAGGAACAGGGTATTTGCAAAATGAAAATGATATAAAAATTGTTCCTGTATCCAAAAAGAAAAAAAGAAAGAAAACAAATACTTGGCATTTTGTTGCGCCAAATGTTCATGACTTTACTTGGGCTGCAGATCCCGATTATATTCATGATAAATTACAAATAGAAAATGGGCCCATGCTTCATTTTTATTACAAAAGCACTTTGGAAGAAGACTATCAAAAACGCTGGCGTGATTTGCAACCCATTACAGCAAAACTTATGAGTTTTTTTAATGATAATATTGGTGTTTATCCCTACAAGCAATATTCGGTTATTCAAGGGGGAGATGGCGGTATGGAATATGGCATGTGTACACTAATTACAGGGGAGCGAAGCTTCGAAAGTTTGGTTGGAGTTACTTCACATGAACTGGCACACACATGGTTTCAATTTTTGATGGCAACAAACGAAGGAAACCACCCTTGGATGGATGAAGGTTTTACTGAATACATTTGCACAATGGCAGAAGTTGATGTGATGAATATTGATGAAGAAAAATATTTTGATAGAGCCTATAAGCGCTATGTTCGATATGCATTAAGTGGTTTTGAACAACCACAAAGCACACATGCAGATCGCTATGAGTATAATGCTGCTTATAGTACCTCTTCTTATGTAAAAGGTGCTATTTTCTTAAGACAACTAAAATATATTATTGGAGAAAAGGCTTTTAGAAAAACACTCCATGACTATTTTGACTCATGGTCCTTTAAGCACCCAACGCCAAATGATTTTATTCGATGTGCGGAGAAAGCATCGGGTCTAGAATTGGACTGGTATCTAACAGATTGGACTAAAACTGATAATGTCATAGATTATGGTATAAAATCAGTAGAAAAAAAGGAACAGAATACCGAAATTGTAATTGAAAGAATAGGGTTGGTTCCAATGCCTACAGAGCTAGAAATAGAATATGCTGATGGTGAAATTGTAAAATATTACATCCCATTACAGATGATGCGAGGAGAAAAGCCTACAAATGGAACTACAACAATATTAAAAGATTGGGCTTGGGCATACCCAACCTATTCATTTTTATTGAACAACACTAGAGAAGTAAAAAAAATAACCCTTGATCCAGAACAAAAAGTTGCTGATGTTAACCTCGATAATAATAGCCTCATTTTAGAAAAAGAGTGAAAAGACTAAAAGGAAAAAAGACAATTGAACTTTTATTTGAAGAAGGTTATTCTATCAATGAGTTCCCTTTTAGGCTTGTTTTTCTTCAAACATCTGAAACTACAATTGGAGTCTCAGTAGGGAAAAAGAACTTTAAATTGGCAGTAGATAGGAATAGAATAAAGCGACAAATGAGAGTGTCTGCAAAAAAAGTTTTTGAGCCACTACTAAAAGAATCTACAAACAGCTATGCGCTAATGTTGGTTTACATCGGAAAGGAAAAACCTGATTGGAAACAAATGGTAGATAAAATCAAAATAGTTGCAGAAAAGTTTAAAGAAAGGGTTTTATGAAAAAGAAAAAAATAGTCGTCTCGCTGTTTTCTGTTGCACTGGCATTTACACTTGTAGGGTTTCGTTTTGATTTCTTTGAGATTGCAAAACAAATAGAGATTTATAATACGCTTTTTAAAGAAATTAATATGAGCTATGTCGATAAGACAAACCCCGCAGAGCTCATGGAAAATAGTGTAAATCATATGCTCTCAAATCTTGATCCATACACAATATATAGCAGTGAACAAGACGTAGAAAATGCAAAAATTTATCGCTCTGGACTTTATGTAGGTATTGGCGCAACAATGAAAATTATTAATAAAAAATTAATTGTTGATGAGCCATTAAAAGGGTATTCTGCTGATAAAGCTGGTTTAAAATCAGGTGATGAAATTATTAAAATTAATGGAACGTTGTTGTCTGAATCTTTTAGTCAAGCTGAGATGTTATTAAAAGGAAAGAAAAATTCAACAGTTAATATAACTTACAAAAGAGGATTAAAAGAAAAAGAAATTGAAGTAATACGTGGTGAAAAAAAACCTAAAGCTGTTCCTTTATATAAACTGTTGGAAAATCAAATCGGCTATATCGCACTAGACCGCTTTTCTAGAACATCTGCACAAGAGGTAGAATCTGCACTAAAATATTTACTAATCGATGAGGCAAAAGGATTAATTCTTGATTTAAGAAACAATCCAGGAGGGTTGCTTCAAGAAGCGGTAAAAATAGTAAATCTGTTTGTGAAAAAAAACCAGCTTGTTGTTTCAACACGGTCTAATATTAAAAAATATAACAACCAATTTTTTACACAAAAACAGCCTGTAAGCGAAGATATTCCACTTGTAGTGCTGATTAATGAAAAAAGTGCTTCTGCTAGTGAAATTGTTGCTGGTGCACTTCAAGATTTGGATCGTGCTGTAATTGTTGGGAAAAGAAGTTTTGGAAAAGGTCTTGTACAGCAACCAAAACCACTACCTTATGGGGCTCAAGTTAAAGTTACGATTTCTCGATATTTTATTCCCTCTGGACGCTGCATACAGGCATTAAATTATAGTGAGCGATCTAATACAGGAAAAGCAAAAAAAATAGAAGAAAAAAAAGCGTTTCAAACTAAAAAAGGTAGAACAGTTTTTGATGGTGGGGGTATAAATCCGGATGTAAAAACAGAAAAAATAGCATCGTTTGATATGATTTCTTCTCTAGAAAAAGAAAATTTAATATTCAACTTTGTTAATGATTATTGTAGAAAAAATAAAGTCGAAAATTTATCAAATTTTAACTTAAAGCCAATTGTGTTTAATGAGTTTAAGGCGTATTGTATTTCAGAAAAATTCTCTTTGGGAACAAATACAGAAGACACTTTAGAAAACCTTTTTGATTACAGTAAAGAGGAAAATTTAGAAGGGTTACATACATCCCTTTTAGCGGTTAAAAAATCTCTAAAAAAAGAAAAGGAGCTGGCTCTTGATCAAGCAAAAGAAATGATATGTTGGAAGTTGTCAGAAGAAATTATAAAAAGGTATTTTTATAGAGAAGGAATGTATGAATATTCGCTTTTAAAAAACAAAACTATTTTGGAAGCACAATCCATATTAAATGATTATAAGCGGTATTATTCACTTTTGAAATAAATTAAATATATTTAAGCATGCCAAAATTGATTTTTATTTTCATGTTTAGTATAAATTATTTGATTGCTCAATCAAATATACAGCATGTTGTTTACTTTGAAACCGATAAATATATAGTCCCTGAAACAGAAAAAAATAGAATTTTATTATTTATTCAAAATCTAGATATCAATAAAATAAAAAAAATATCGATTTATGGGTTTTGTGATGATAGAGGCTCAGATAATTATAATTTAATACTTTCTCAAAATAGGGCAAATGCCATAAAAAAAGTATTTTCTACTGGAGGGATTAGTGAAAATCTAATTAGTAACGTTGATGGAAAAGGAGAGGTTTTATTAAAAATTGTGGACTCAGAGGATTTAAATATTATAAGGGGTTTAAATAGAAAAGTTGAAGTTAATGTAGAATATAATATTACTAAAAAAGAAAAAACTAAATTAGTCCAAGGAAAAGAAATAATAGACAATAGAAAAAAACCTATAACCCTTGAAAGTAATCTTTTGGTAGGAGATAAAATTGTTTTAGATAAGATTCTATTTAGAACAGGATATAGTTATGTGTTAAAAGAATCAATTCCTGTGCTAGAAAAAATAGCAAGAATATTAAGAGAAAAAAACAAAGTTTATTTTACAATACAAGGTCATGTTTGTTGCACAGCAAACGGTAGAGACGCTATTGACAGAGGAACTGGCCGAAGAAATTTATCTTTAGCAAGAGCTAGATATATTTATGAATACTTAATGAAAAATGGAGTGGCTAGAAAAAGAATGAAATATGTTGGTTTAAAACATAAATATCCTTTAGGTGGTGATCCAAAATTTGATAGAAGAGTAGAAATAGAAATAACCTATATTAAAGACTAAAATTATTCCTTTATCATTGCAATATGAGGAATACCATCTTCTAAATAGTCTTTTCCTGTTTCTAAAAATCCTAAATTATTGTAAAAGTTTTTTAAATAGATTTGAGCAGAAATTTTAATTTTTTTCTCCTTCATTTTTTCTGATATAGCATTAATAGATGCTTTCATAAGTTGAGACCCATAGTTATTGTGTCTTTCTTTTTTAGAAATAACAACCCTTCCTATACTCGCTTCCTTAAAATAGTCGCCTGGCCAAAACAATCTTGTATAACCTATGATTTCTTCTGATTTTTTTAAAATAACATGTAATGCTTTTTGATCTTTATCGTCAACGTCTTGATAAACACAATCTTGTTCTACTATAAAAACCTCTGCTCTTAAGCGTAAAATTTTATATAATTCTATTTTAGAAAGTTCTTCAAATGACTTTAAAAGGATTGAAACCATTTTAAAATATTAATTACAACTTGATATTTTATCCACACGTCTTTGATGTCTTCCGCCTTCAAAGTCTGTATTAATAAAAGTTTCTACCATTTTTATGATCTCTTGTTCATTTGTATAACGCGCTGGAATACAAAGAATATTAGCATTGTTATGTTGACGTATTAATTCAACAATTTCATTTTTCCAGCACAACCCTGCACGGATTCCTTGATATTTATTAGCAGTCATAGCAACACCATTAGCACTTCCACATAAAAGAATACCAAAATCTACATTTTTGTTCTCTACATCCTTTGCAACAGGATGAACAAAATCAGGATAATCAACACTATCAGTAGAATCTGTTCCATAATTTATGACCTCTATATTTTTAGATTTTAAAAAATTAATTATTTTAAATTTATATTCTGTTCCAGCATGGTCATTTCCTATTGAAATTTTCATAAACAAGTGATTAATTGTATAAATGTAAACTTACAAAAAATAAAAGTGTTCATACTTTTATTTATATCATGTTGATAAAAAAAAATAGATTATGAAAAATAAATTCAATTTGCATTAAATTATTTCTCATTAAAAAAAATAAAAATAAAAAAAAGTTTACTTATTATTTTTAATCCCTTTTTTATTTAAAATAAAAGACGAGTTATGAACATCAAAATAATGGTAAATAACATCAATTTTCTGGTTAAAAAGTAATAATTTTTAAAAGTTATTATAGAAATTAACAAGCAATTATAATCAATAATTTAATTTTAAAAATTTAAAAAAAGAAGGTGTTGTAGTATATAATGTGGATAAAGTTGATTTCTTTCTAAAAAAGGGTCACTTTAAAATTGTAGATTTGTTGTTATCAAATAGTTCTAATGCCAAAAAAATCAAAGAAAAATAAGAATTTTAAAAAGCATATTTCTCGAATTTTATCAATTCTTCAAACAACCACAGCATTAAATTACAAACAGATTTCTAAGAAACTTGGAATACATAATCCAAGCAAAAGAGCTGAAGTTATAGAATGTTTACATTTTTTAATGATATCAAATCAAATAGAAGAAGTAAAAAGAGGTTTTTATTCTATTAAAAGTAATGATAAATATTACAAAGGAATTTTTGACTTAAGTTCTAAAGGATCTGGATATGTCATTGCTCCAGATTTTAAGGAAGATGTCTATATTCCTGTAAATAAAACCAAAGGAGCTCTTTCAGGAGATGAAGTCGAATTTTATACACATAATAGAAAAAAAAGAGGTCGGTTTGAAGGTGAAGTTACTCAGGTTTTAAAGCGATATAAAACAGAATTTGTAGGGATTATACAAATCAATAAAAACTTTGCTTTTGTTATACCTGATGATCGAAAAATGCCTGTAGATATATATGTTCCTTTAAAGAAAATAAAAAATGCAAAAGAAGGACAGAAAGTTTTAGTTAAGATTGTGGAATGGCAATCCAAAACAGAATGTCCAACAGGAAAAGTTATAGAAATTTTAGGTGATGCTGGAGAACATCAAACAGAAATACACGCTATTTTAGCTGCTTATGGTCTTCCTTATAAGTTTAAAAAAGAAGTAGAAGATTTCGCAAATGCGTTAGACACATCTATAACATCGGAAGAGATAAAAAAACGCCGCGACATGCGGAAAATTTTAACCTTTACAATAGACCCAAAAGATGCAAAAGATTTTGATGATGCTTTGTCTTTTCAAATATTAGAAAATGGAAATTTTGAAGTCGGTATTCATATTGCAGATGTATCACATTATTTAAAAGAAGGTACTATTTTAGATGATGAAGCATACGAACGTGCTACCTCTGTCTATCTTGTTGATAGAGTCGTTCCAATGTTGCCAGAGGTATTATCTAATAATGCTTGTTCATTACGACCCTTAGAAGAAAAATACACGTTTTCAGCAGTGTTTGAACTTAATGATAAAGCTGACCTTATTAATCAATGGTTTGGAAGAACCGTAACCTATAGCGATGCTCGCTTTAGCTACGAAGAAGCTCAATATATTATTGAAAATAGAGAAGTTGACATTCCTAAAAAAATTGCTTTAAATAATAAAGCATATAAAACAACTCACCAACTAAAAGATGCTATTCTTAATTTAGATAAACTTGCTAAAATATTAAGAGAAAAGAGAATGAATAATGGTGCAATCTCATTTGATAAAGTAGAAGTTAAATTCAATTTATCATCCTCTAAAGAACCAGAAGGCGTTTATTTTAAAACCTCAAAAGACGCTAATAAACTTATTGAGGAGTTTATGTTATTGGCTAATAAAAAAGTTGCAGAATTTATTGGTAAACAATCCCCAAAGAAAACCTTTATTTATAGAATTCATGATGTTCCTGACCAACAAAAACTTGAAAGTTTACAACGTGTTGTTTATCAATTCGGTCATCAGTTAAATCTAAAAAATCCAAATCAAATCAGTTTAGCTTTAAACAAGTTATTAAGTAATGTAGTAGGAAAAAAAGAACAAAACTTAGTAGACACACTAACCATTCGTTGTATGAGTAAGGCAGAGTATTCTACACATAATATTGGGCATTATGGCCTTTCGTTTGATTATTACAGCCACTTTACATCACCTATTCGTCGCTACCCAGATGTTATGGCACACCGTTTGTTGCAACATTACTTAGATGGAAACAAATCAGTACCTGAAAATATTTACAAGGATAAATGCAAACATTCCTCAGCAATGGAAAACTTAGCAACAAAAGCAGAAAGGGACTCTATAAAATATATGCAGATAAAATATATGCAAGATAAAAAAGATACTACCTTTATTGGCGTTATTTCAGGTGTTACAGAATGGGGTATGTACGTAGAAATTATAGAAAACAAGTGTGAAGGTATGGTTAGAATTAGAGATATAAAAGGAGATTATTACTCCTTTGACCAAGATAATTATGCGTTAGTTGGAGAACGAACAAAAAATAGATATCAACTTGGCGATCAAGTTCAGGTTGAAGTCAAAAAAGCCGATTTAATAAAAAGACATTTAGATTTTAATTTAATATAATTTATAAAAATGAAACATTTATATTTTATTGTGTTCTTTATATGTACACAAGTTTTTTCACAAGCTACAGAATCAAAGGCCTTAGGTGAGTTTTCAGAACTTAAGGTATACGACTTAATAAATATAGAACTTATAAAATCCGATGAAAATAGAATTATTATTTCAGGAGAGAATAAAAATGATGTGAGTATTATTCAGAAAAATAATACGTTGAAAATAAGAATGAAATTAAACAAAATGTTTAATGGAAAAAATACTAACGTTAAACTGTATTACACCTCTGTTGACGAAATCGATGCAAATGAGGGCGCAAATATACAAGTAAACGGAAAAATAAAACAGTATGAAATTACTCTAAGAGCTCAAGAAGGCGCAAAGATTACAGCTTCACTAGACACCAAAATATTATCAGTAAAAAGTGTAACAGGAGGAGTTGTTACCACCACAGGTCAAACCTCAAAGTTAGATCTTACATTGCGAACAGGAGGTGTTTACGAAGGAAGTAAAACAATAACCCAAAACACATCGGTGTTTATCAAAGCAGGTGGTGAAGCCTCAGTAAGTACAACAAATGTTTTGAAAGTTAAAATTTTCTCTGGCGGTGATGTTTTTGTATATGGAACACCAAAACAATTAAAACAAAATAAATTGTTTGGAGGAAGAATTATTTTTAAAGACTAGCAAAAAGTGATTGAAGATATTCAAGCGGCTATTCCACTAGGTTTTTTCTTATCTTTTATGATAGGGCCAGTCTTTTTTGTTCTTTTAGAAACGAGTATCGTTAAAGGATTTAGAGCTGCTGTTGCATTTGACCTAGGGGTTATTGTTGCAGATGTAATATTCATTTTTCTCGCTTATTTTAGTAGTTATCAACTTTTAGAAAACTTAAGCAATCAACCTGGTCTTTATATCTTCGGCGGCACGCTTTTAGCGGTTTATGGAGTCATAATTTTCTCAAAGAAACCCAATAAACAAGGCTTAGGAACAAATTTAGAAACACCAAAAAACAACTATATACAGTTGTTTTTAAAAGGTTTTTTTCTGAATTTTATAAATATTGGTGTTTTGGTTTTTTGGCTAGGAATTATAATTGTAGTAGGACCAAATCTGGAGGGAAACATAAACCGCTTTTTTGTGTTTTTTGGCGCTTTGATTAGCGCTTATTTCATTACTGACCTTATTAAAATTTTATTAGCTAAACGCTTAAAAGGTTATTTAACACCAGGAATAATAATTAACATAAAAAAAATATTAGGTGTATTGTTGTTGATCTGTGGAATAACCCTTATTACAAAAGGATTTTTACCGAAAGACAAATTAAACCCAAAACAAATGATAGAAGATATAAGATAAAAAACCCCAACAATGTTGAGGTTTTATTCCGAGGCGTCTAGCGGATTCGAACCGCTGTAAAAGGTTTTGCAGACCTCTGCCTAGCCACTCGGCCAAGACGCCAAATAAGGAATGCAAATTTAAGTAAAAAAACAGGACACACAAGAGAATTAAATATTATTGCTTAAAAACAACGAAAAGAAAATATTTTATTGGGCACAAAAACAAGCATACATTTTATTGTAAACCCTATTTCGGGAAAGGGAAAAAATAAGCTAGATTCTCATACTATTTTCTCTGTCTTAAACAGTAAAGATTTTCATGTTGTTGTAAAAACTACAAAGCACGCTAACAATGCGGCTACTCTTACCAACAATTCTATACTCGAAGGCGCGAATGCAATCATAGCTTGTGGTGGAGACGGAACCGTTAATGAAGTAGCTTCTCAACTTGTAGATTCTACCGTTTTGTTAGGAATTATAAGGCTTGGCTCTGGTAACGGTCTTGCGTCGCACCTTGAAATATCATGTTCAATACATGAAGCCCTTGAAGTTATTAAACAATACCACAGCACAAAAATAGATGTTGGAACAGTCAATGAACACTTCTTTTTTAGCAATATGAGTTTAGGCATAGGCGCAAGAATTATTAATCACTATACAGGCTTCAAAAAACGTCAAATCATCTCTTATTTGCGCGCTTCTTTTAAAGCACTTCTCTCCAAATCACCCCCACAAATAATTGATTTACAGATTGATAATTTCAAAAAAACACTAGACCCTTTAGTATTATTTGTATCAAACTCCAACGAAATGGGCTATAACTTGTCCTTCACGCCAAAAGCATCGCTTCAAGACGGAAAACTAGACGTTGTGTTAACAGAACAACTGTCTTTTTTTGAAAAATTACGATTTGCAAACCAACTTATTTTTAATAAGCACAAGAAGTACAATAAAGCAAAATACTTTCTTACCGACAACATAAAAGTTACTCACAAAAATCAAGAAGAATTTTTAGCCCAACTAGATGGGGAATCAATAATGATTAAATCAAAAGAATTAAAAATTTCTATTAAAAAGGGCGCATTAAACGTTCTTATTCCAAAAAGTTAAACTCGATTTTGTTCCAAAACAACGGTTACTTTTTCCACGTCACCGCCTATTGGAGGATTTAGCTTTGATACTGAAACAGAAGTCCATTCAACTTCTTCGCAAGTGCTAAAAACCCGATTTATAATTCGCTGAACAACAGTTTCTAAAAGCTTTGAAGGGATGCTCATCTCTTCTACTACAATTGCATTTAAAGTGACATAGTCAACAGTATCAGCTAGAGCATCTGTTTTTGCAGACTTAGCAAGACAAGCCCGCACAGAAACATCTACTCTGTAGTTGCTTCCAATAATAGTTTCTTCTTCCAAACATCCATGGTACGCATAAACTCTTATATTTTCAACTTTTATAATCCCCATTATTAATTTTTTAGTTTCACAAAAGTAACATTTATGCTAAAGATATATTAACAATCTTTTTAATTGATTAATTTTGTGATAAAATTTTACTCAGAACACACTTATCTATGGCGACAGAGAATAGTAAATCCTTAAATTTTATAGAAAAAATTGTAGAAGATGATTTGAAAAACGGTATGAGTAAAAAGGATTTACGTTTTCGTTTTCCACCAGAACCGAACGGATATCTTCATATTGGCCACACAAAAGCCATTGGGATAAGTTTTGGTTTAGGAGAAAAATACGATGCTCCAGTCAATCTAAGATTTGATGACACCAATCCAACAAAAGAAGAACAAGCTTATGTAGATGCCATCAAGGAGGATATTGCTTGGTTAGGCTATAAGTGGGAAGAAGAATGTTATTCATCAGACTATTTTGAACAACTTTTTGATTGGGCGGTTTTAATGATAAAAGACGGAAAAGCCTACGTTGATTCGCAATCAAGCGAAAGTATGGCAGAACAAAAAGGAACACCAACACAACCTGGTGTAGAGGGCCCTTATCGTAATAGAACAGTAGAACAAAACCTAGAGTTGTTTCAAAAAATGCGCAATGGTGATTTTGATGCAGGAACTCACGTACTTCGTGCAAAAATTGATATGAAACATACAAATATGTTAATGCGCGACCCCATCATGTATAGAGTTTTACACGCTTCTCATCACAGAACAGGAACTAATTGGTGTATCTATCCAATGTATGATTGGACACACGGCGAAAGCGATTATATAGAACAAATTTCTCATTCTTTATGTTCTTTAGAATTTAAGCCCCACCGCGAATTATACAATTGGTTTAAAAATTGTGTTTATAATTACAGCGCCCAAAAATACCCTAAACTTCCAAAACAAAGAGAGTTTGCTCGATTAAACCTAAATTATACCATTATGAGTAAAAGAAAATTACTCAGATTGGTAGAAGAAGGTGTTGTCTCTGGGTGGGACGACCCAAGAATGCCAACCATTTCTGGTTTGCGCAGGAGAGGGTATACACCAAAGGCCATTAAAAAGTTCATCAATAACGTAGGCGTTGCCAAGCGAGACAACATTATAGATGTTTCGTTGCTTGAATTTTGTGTTCGTGAAGATCTAAACAAAACCGCTCCACGAATTATGGCAGTTTTAAACCCAGTAAAATTGATAATAACAAATTATCAGACTGAAAAAACTGAATTCCTTGAAGCAGAAAACAATCCTGAAGACCCAAACACAGGAAGCAGAAAACTCCCATTCTCTAAAGCACTATACATTGAAAGAGAAGATTTTAAAGAAGAAGCAAACAATAAATATTTTCGCCTAACAATCGGAAAAGAAGTGCGTTTAAAAAATGCATACATTATAAAAGCACAATCGGTTGTAAAAGATGAAAAAGGAAAAATTCAAGAAATACACTGTACATATGACCCACAAAGTTTGAGTGGAAGCGGCACAGAGGAAAGTCTTAGAAAAGTAAAAGGAACTCTACACTGGGTTTCTGTTGCTCATGCAATAGAAGCGGAAGTTCGGGAATATGATCGCCTATTTTCTCATGAAGCACCAGACAGTCAAGAAGAAGATTTTACGACATTTTTAAACCCATCGTCTTTAAATCAAATTACAGCTTTTGTAGAGCCAAACATTTCAAATGTTCAACCTAATGATCATTTTCAGTTTCAGCGTTTGGGTTATTTTTGTGTAGATAAGGACAGTACAGATACAAAAGTGGTGTTTAATAAAACTGTAGGTCTTAGAGATAATTGGGCAAAACAAAATCCAAAAACTACGGTTGCCCCAAAACAATCGAATCCAAAACATGAGCGTAAGCCTATTGATGTTCTGAAACAACTTGGAAAAAAATACACCAATCTACCAGAGGAAAAGCAGAAAAAGATAAAAACAGAAATAAAACGCTTATCATTTGATATTCTATATGAAGAACTGGAGCCACTCTTCTCTACAGCAAGAAAAAAAGTAGGCACACGAATTGCGGTTATGATTGCATTAAAAGAACTTCTTAAAAAAGGCCAAGAACGAAATCAGCAGATAAAAGCGTTTATAGAAAAAGCCTCAACAGATAGCAATAAATTACTAGCCGATGAGGCTTCAACCCTGCAGGATAAATAGATTAAAAACCTATTCTTCTTTCTTTTTCTTTTGATTTTTCATAGCCTCTCCTATTTGATTGCTGGCGGTAAAACTTGCAACCATATCATTTAGCATATTACTTCCTGCTTGAGGTGAGTTTGGTAACAAGATTAAATTACTGTTAGATTCTCCTCCAATAGATTGAAGCGTATCATAATGTTGTGTCACAACAATTAGTGCCGATGCCTCTTGAGAGTTAATCCCCACTTTGTTTAACACCTCAACAGATTCTTCTAGACCACGAGCAATTTCACGTCTCTGGTCAGCAATTCCTTGTCCTTGAAGACGTTTACTTTCTGCTTCAGCCTTTGCTTTTTCAACAATTAAAATTCGCGCAGCATCACCTTCAAATTGGGCCGCAATTTTTTCGCGCTCAGAAGCATTAATTCTATTCATTGCTTCTTTTACCTGAGCATCTGGATCTATATCTGTTACAAGAGTTTTGATAATGTCATAACCATAGTCCATCATAGCTTCGTTCAGTTCTGTTTTTACAGCAATGGCAATGTCATCTTTTTTAACAAAAACATCATCGAGCTTCATTTTTGGAACTTCGGCGCGGACAACATCAAATACATAAGACGTAATCTGCTCGTGCGGGTAATCCAATTTATAAAATGCTTCATAAACCTTTTCCTTAACCACTTTGTATTGAACAGAGACTTTTAATCGAACAAATACATCGTCCAAAGTTTTTGTTTCAACAATAACGTCTAACTGTTGAATTTTTAAACTCAATCGCCCAGAGATTCTATCAACTAAAGGAATTTTAAGTTGAAGTCCAGAATGACGAATGCTTTGGAATTTTCCAAAACGCTCTACAATAGCGGCGGTTTGTTGTTTTACAACAAAAAAGGCAGCAAAGAGAATGAGCGCGCCAAAAACAAGAAAAGGGTACATAAATAGTGACATAAGAATTTGATTTTAAAATTTGATTAGGTATAAATATAGTAAAATTGGAGTTATTTTAATTACAAATAAGCGTCTGCTTTTTCAATTAGGTCAAGACCAGATTTTATGAGATGAGAGATTTTGGGTTTGATTTTTATCAAATTTTCTAGGTGTTTTTTTATTTTCAATCCAAATGGAGTTTCATTTGCAAGTTCAAAAAGCTCTAAGGGTAATAGCCAATCATTAGGGTAATTTTCTTTTAGAGAAGAAAAAACAGACTCTAATTTATCTTCTGAAAACTCACCAGATGTTCTGAAGCCTCTTACACTTTGGTATAGATTTTCCAAGCCAATTTCTTTATTTGTTTTGTTTACCTTGATTGTTTTAGTTTCAGAAACAGCGTAAAGGTTAGGAAAAGAACTACTGTCTGCGGCGCCAGCGAAAGCAGAGGTTATTTCATTTCCAATAGCCATATCAAAAACGCCATATTCAGGTTTAAAAAGAACGTCTTCTCCATAGGTTACGGTACAGTCTTCTAGCTGAATAACCATAATTTTTCCTTTAACATTTCGAATTCCAGTGATGTTTAATCCTTCTACTTTTACACCGCTTTCGAACTCAAAGGAAAGCCGTTGACCATCATATAAATTATACGCCTTTAAATCAACTGGTGTCATGTTTTCTATAGGAAGATTTACACTTTTTAGCATTCCAAGTGGCGAGCTGTACCCTTGTTTATGTGTTTCTATTCCATGACCAACAAGTTCTTTATCGCGATAAGCTAGGGCTGTAGGTCCATCGGTTTTAAAATAAACAACGTCTCTATCTTCATTTAATATTAGCTTTGTAAATACACCAGAAATTTGAAGACCAGTACTCAATTCTATAGTCCCCACCGTTTTAGAGTTGATAAGTTTTTGCAAACCTTTATATCCTCCTTTCCGAACACTTAATGAGTTCGCAAATTCTTCTAAAACTTCCATCAAATAGGCAAAATCTGGAGTTACATAAAGTTGAGGTTGTGGTTTTGTAATATCAAATCCTTTTTTGGCCACATCAATGGAATATGGAATTTTTTCAACCTCATCACTCATACACCATTCACTTTCACCAATAGAAGACAAAAGCCCAGCACCATAAATTTTTGGGTTATCCATACTTCCCACCAATCCATACTCTACACTCCACCATTGCATGTTTCTTATTTGGGCCATTTCTGAGAATTCGTGATGTTGACTCTGTAGAATATTTACCTTTTTCTCAGCAGCTAAGATTTCGCTTTCTTCTATGCCAGGAGCTTCTTTTAAAATTGAGAGTTTTCGAACAGCTTCGTATAAATCAATATCATATTTAGAGAGGATTGCTTTTGCGCCAATTTCGCCAAGACGCCTCAAAAATTCTGCATAATCTGGACTGGCAATTATAGGGGCATGACCGGAAGCCTCATGTATAATATCAGGAGCAGGCGTGTATTCAATATGTTCTAATTGTCTGATGTCTGAAGCAATAACAAGAACTTTATTAGCTTGAAATTCCATAAAAGCATTAGGAGGAATAAAACCATCTACTGCAACAGCTGCCCAGCCGATTTCTTTCAGAATTCGATTCATACCATAAATACTAGGGATCGAATCAATATCAATTCCTGTTTTTTTTAACCCTTCAATATATGATTCATGCGCAAGATCTTTTAGGTGTACAATATTTTTTCGCATCACATATCTCCAAACCGCTTGATTGATTGGAGTATATTGCTCATAATTTTGGGGGACAATAAATTGTTTGAGATGGTATGGAAGTCTTTTTAAAACTTCCTCAGAATGATTTTTTATAGGCTCCATAGAGATATAATCTAAGATCAAAACATATGTTTTGAAGTCATATGATTGGGTTTCTGCTAATTTACTAAATTTTTAGATATCTTTTTTAGCGAGTAGCAACACACGCTCTTTTGCTTTAATGGATGATGGGTGGTTAAAGAAGATGATTTCACCATCAGTTTCTGCTTCTATTAAAAAGTGTGTTCCTTGAAAATAGCAATGTCTCACCGCTGCTGTTATAGATCCTTTTTCTGAAACTTTTATTTGGTGGGCGTAAAAGATAGTACCATTAAGTATACAGTATTCTGAAAAAAAGGCAGCAAGCAAAGGGTTTTTTGGGTTTAAGTAAAGGTCTTTAGGGAAGCCTTTATGTAAGATTTTGCCATGGTTTAAAACAATCATATTATCAGCAAAAGCCAAAACATCATTTTTGTCGTGAGTAGCCACAACACAGGCTATGTTTTCAGTTTTCAAAAAATGAAATAAGTTTTTCCTTAACGATTGCTTTCTAAAATTATCAATATGACTGAATGGTTCATCAAGTAATAAAATTTCAGGTTGTTTAGCTAGAGCTTTTGCTAGAGCAACGCGCTGTTTTTGCCCACCACTAAGGTATTTTACTTTTGTGGACTGATATTTTTCAAGCTCAACAACAGCAAGTAGTTCTTGGATGCGTTTTTCTTTTTCTTTTGGAAAGAAATTAGAAAGGTGTGTCCCAATGTTTTCACCAACGGTTGTAAAAGGCATTAAATCAAACTCCTGTGCAACGTACTTCATAAAGTCGTGACCAACAACGAGCTTGTCTTTTGGGCCCAAAACAGGGGTTGAGTTCCATGAAATGGAGCCATTATTTATATCAAATTCCCCGTAAATTAATTTTAATAATGTGCTTTTTCCTGAGCCGCTTTCCCCCACAACAGCAAGATACTCACCCGCATGAACATTAAAAGAAATATTACTTAATGTTTTGCTATTATTGTAGCTAAAATCAATGTTCTTAACCGAAAGCATTATGAGGTTGGCGAAAACACATGCTCCACCATATACTCAGCGATTTGAATGGCGTTTGTTGCAGCTCCTTTTCTAAGATTATCAGCAACAATCCACATGTTTAAAGTGTTAGGCATGCTTTCATCTCGTCGCAATCGGCCTACAAAAACATCATCTTTGTTATGTGCAAAAATAGGCATCGGATATGTATTGGTGTCAGGATTGTCTTGAACAGTAACACCAGGCATTTGACTTAGAATTTTTCTTACTTCCTTCAATTCAAACTCTTCTTCAAATTCAACATTGACTGATTCTGAATGTCCGCCAGCTGTTGGAATTCTTACGGCAGTTGCGGTAACAGCAAAAGAGTTGTCGTCAAGTATTTTTTGCGGCTCTTTAGCGAGTTTCATTTCTTCTTTGGTGTATCCATTTTCTAGAAAAACATCACAATGTGGTAAAGCATTTTTGAAGATTTGATAAGGATATGCCATTTCATCACTCTTGCCATGAATTTCATTTTCCATTTGTCGAACTGCTTTTACCCCAGTTCCTGAAACAGATTGATAAGTTGAGACCACAACACGTTTCATTTTATAGCGATTGTGTAAAGGTGCAAGAGCCATTACTAATTGAATTGTAGAACAATTAGGATTGGCAATAATTTTATCATCAGAAGTGATAACATTTGCATTAATTTCAGGCACCACAAGTTTTTTTGTAGGATCCATTCGCCAAGCAGACGAGTTATCGATGACAACACACCCAGCATCAGCAAATTTTGGCGCCCAAGCAAGAGATGTGTCACCACCTGCAGAAAATATAGCAATTTCAGGCTTTAGAGTCACAGCTTTTTCGAGACTAACAATTTTGTAATCTTCCCCTTTGAACGTTACAATTTTTCCAACACTGCGTTCAGAAGCTACTGGAATTAATTCGGAAACAGGAAAGTTTCGTTCTTCCAACAATTTCATCATAATGGTACCTACCATTCCTGTTGCACCAACTACTGCTATTTTCATTTTATGACTTCTTAAAAATTAGAGCACAAAATTAATAAATAAGCGGGTACTTTTCCTTGATTTTAAAAAATAAAAAAGGGCGAGCAATCGCCCTTTTTGTAAAAAAATCACTATTTTTTTAGCAAATCTCTAATTTCAGACAAAAGTTCATTGTCTGATGGTCCTGAAGGCGCCTCTTCTTCTTTTCGCTTTAAGCTATTTATTCCTTTAATAACTAAGAACATTACAAAAGCTACAATTAAGAAGTCTATAACATAGGTGAGAAATTCACCCCACATTATTGCCGATTCTCCTTCAATAATACCATCATTGTTAATAGCACCCTCTTTGATTACATATTTTAGGTCTTTGAAATCTGACTTAAAAATTAGACCAATTAACGGCGAAACGATTCCACCAGTAAAACTGGTTACAACATCTTTGAATGCTGCCCCCATAACAAAAGCAACCGCGATATCGACGAGGTTGCCTTTCATTGCAAATTCTTTAAATTCTTTTAGCATAAATTTTAGATTTAGGTTAATACTTTTGCTAACTTATGTAAAAAATAAAAAAACTAAACAAATTATCCAGAAATGAAAACACGTTTTACACGTTGTGAAATTCCAGTAAGAAGCTCATAGGAGATGGTGTTTCCGTTTAGTGCGAATTCTTCGGCGGTTGCAATTTTATCAAAAAGAATAACTTCATCTCCTTCTTTACAATCAATTTCTGAAACATCAACCATAATCATATCCATACATACATTTCCTATAATTGATGCTTTTTTTCCTTGAATAAACACAGATCCCACGCCATTACCATATTGTCTACCAATACCATCGGCGTGACCAATGGGTAAAGTTGCTATTTTTTTATTTTGCTTAGCAATAAATGCTCTATTATATCCTACGCTTTGACCTTTTTTAATAGAGTGAATTTGAGAAATAATTGTTTTGAGCGATGCAACAGGAACGAATTTATGATTGTTATTTTTCATGTTGTCAAACCCATAAATTCCTATACCACAACGAACCATGTCGAACTGAGCTTCTGGAAAGTTCACCACACCAGAAGTATTACAAAGGTGCCGTATAAATGAATATCCACACAACGATTGAAACGTCTCAGTTATATTATGAAAAAGCTCAATTTGATTTAAAGAGAATTCTCGTTCTTTTTCATCTTCACTAGCGGCTAGGTGTGAAAATACAGACTTTACATGAATAGAATGGTTAGAATTGATGGCCTCTACAACATCTTCTATTTGTTTTTGTGAAAACCCAAGGCGATTAAGACCAGTATTGAATTTGATATGTACAGGAAAGTTTTCTTTTGAATTAGCATTTGCAATTTCAATAAAAGTATTTAAAGTATTAAAACTATATAAACTTGGCTCGAGTTTAAATTTAAGAAGAAGCTCAAAATTTACAGGTTGAGGATGAAGAACAAGAATTGGAGTTTTTATGCCCGATTTTCTTAGCAACACTCCTTCATTGATGTAAGCGACCGCAAAATAATTGACCCCTATTTGTTCAAGGAATTGAGCAATTTTCACAGCATCAGTTCCATAAGCAAACGCTTTCACCACAGCAAGCAACATGGTATTATTATTAATTTTAGTACGGAGTGTGTCAAAATTATTTTTTAGTGCAGAAAGATTGATTTCTAAAGTTGTTTCGCCCACCACAAGAGTTAATTTTTTTTCTTTTTAGCTTCTATATTTTTTGGGTCAACAACCTCCAAGCCTTTAATTCTTTGCTTGGTCATGGCCTTATAAAATGCACTTCTACTCAGAGGCTCGTATTCTTTAACTTCTCCCAAAAGAACTAATTTATCATCACTTGATTTACGGAAACTATATTGTGCTAAATTTCCTGTTCTAGTGCATACAGCATGCACTTTGGTTACATATTCTGCAGTGGCCATAAGATTTGGCATTGGACCAAAGGGGTTGCCCTTAAAATCCATGTCTAATCCAGCAACAATAACACGAACACCCTTATTGGCTAATGCATTGCAAACACTTACAATTTCATCGTCAAAGAACTGAGCCTCATCTATGCCAACCACATCGCAGCCATCGGCCAAAAGAGGAATATTGGAGGCTGCAGGAACAGGAGTAGATCGAATTTCATTGGCGTCGTGGGAAACAACACGATCTTCATCATAACGAACATCTATTGTTGGTTTGAATATTTCAACTTTTTGTTTGGCAAACTGAGCGCGTTTTAGACGCCGAATTAACTCTTCAGTTTTTCCAGAAAACATTGAACCACAGATCACTTCGATCCATCCAAATTGTTCTTTTGCGTTTACTGTATTTTCAAGAAACATTTTGTAATTTTAGCGCAAGCAAATTATTTTATTT
>CBFHNG010000021.1:0-32382 GCA_965657165.1 Flavobacteriaceae bacterium | reverse complement strand
CTTAGATTCGGAACACTTGAAATAGATGTTCAGGAAGAAGATGAATTTACTATTGATGTAGAATACGGAACTACTGAAAACCTCACCACATTGATTAATCAACTGGGGGAATAGTGTTTTTTTCCAACTGTTTAGCAATGGTTTAGTAAAATAAAAAAACATCTCCAAAAATAATTCATTATTTTTGGAGACAATTTGTGATCCAAACTTATGGAAGTTCGAACTTTATTGAAGTTATTGAGCAAATTTATAACTATTCCTTTTTTAAGTCCATCACCGTTCTAAAACCCAAATGTTCTAAAGACGTATTTGGATCGGTGGCCATTCTTGAAGATACCCTGTAACTGGCACAATAGGAGGCATTGCATAAAAAAGAGCCGCCTCTAATCACACGCTCATCTATATACAGATTATTGGGATTAAAGGCCTCCTTAGGTCCTTTTGGATTGTTAGTGATTGAATTTTCTTTACAGTATTGATAGTACTGACTGCTATACCAATCACTAGTCCATTCCCATACGTTGCCAGAAATTTCATAAAGCACATAACCGTTTGGAGGATAGGTTTTTACAGGTGCACTTTTTTCAAAGCCATCGGCTTTGGTGTTATCTACAGGGAACTCCCCTTCCCAGCTGTTAACATAGGATGATAATTTATCCGTTAAATCGCCCCAAAAATAAATCTTATCTCGCTTACCGCCACGTGCCGCAAACTCCCACTCTGCTTCAGTGGGTAATCGCCTACCAGCCCAATTACAATAAGCCATGGCATCTTCATAGGACACATGAACAACAGGGTGATTATCTTTTCCATCTATACTGCTCCCCTTCCCCTCTGGTTCTTTCCAATTGGCCCCATTAGTCCAACGCCACCATTGCGAAAAGTCATAGAGATTAGGTACCGATTCTTTTGTTTTTTTAAACAAAAGAGATCCTGGTAATAAAAGTGAATCGTGAGGTTTGGGGGTGCCTGGAGGCAATTGTTGTTTGATTAAATCCCAATCTACTGGTCGCTCTGCGGTTGTTATATAATTTGTTGCTTCAATGAATTTAGAAAACTGTGCATTGGTGACTTCGGTCTGGTCCATATAAAATCCATCCACCTTTACTGTGTGTTTGGGCTTTTCGTGGGGTAGTGCCATACGATCGCCATCGGAAGCTCCCATATCATAAATACCGCCGGGAATCCAAACCATACCAGGGATTTGTGAAATTTGCTCCTCTGTTTTTATTTGTGTCTGATTTTTACACGATTGATTAAAAATTATGATGGATATAAATAATATTATGGGGTCCAGTCTACTTAAAATTAAATTCATCTCAGTCTAAATTTGTATTACAAAATTAAAAAAACACACATCAAAAATTGTGATGTGTGTCTTAAACTTAAAAAATTATAATGTCTTAGTTTACAACTAAACGTTTGGTGATGGAAGATGAATTATTTTTTATAACAAGTAAATAAATACCACTTGATAATTCTGAGGTGTCTAAGTAATTTTTACCTATAATCGTTTTTTCTAAAACACCTAATACAGAAAAGACCTCGATACTTTCAATTTGATTAATACCCTCAACATAAACGAATTCACTTGCAGGATTAGGATAAACTTTCACATTTGATAAAACAATTGGGGTTTCTAATGAAAGCGTACCACCAAACTCGTATGCACCAGCATCTGCTGAGCCTTCTCTTGCATATCCTCTTTGGTCTACTGTTGGTAAAGAAATACCTGTCGTTGCAATACAATAATCATCTGCATTACTTCCCTCAGATATTGCCAAAACTAAAGTTGGTCCTCCTTCATCAGAAAGTCCAGAAGGTGATAATCCAGCAAAAGTTGCTGTTTTCCCTTTTTGGTTATTTTTTGTAGCATCATCTATAATACTTAAAAACGGGCTAGCGCCATCTAGCCCACCTAGGATGCTATTAACAACATTAGTAGTGTTGGAATTAGCAAAATTGATGGCTTTTTGTGAAACATCATCTGCAGTCACCACAATTGAATTATACATACTGAGGTTGGTAGTCACACCGGATGGACCTGTAAATTGTAACCCATTTTTGGCAGCACTAGCATGTAAATTATTATACAATGTAGCATGTACAAGCTTCAAATTTACATTACCAAGTCCGGAAGCACCACTAACTAATTGAGCCACTTTTGACCATATGGCTCCTCCGCCAGCTCCTCCAGCTCCACTAGTGGTGTTATTATTGGATATTGTACTATTCTCAATGTTTAAATCAATGGTAAATTGGTCGCCATATTGATTGTTACCATTAATATAAACGCCTCCACCGTTTCTTCCTGTGTTACTATCCAATAGAGATTGTTCGATGTTGACTGTACAATTGATACCTGCGGCATTATTTGGTGTTGCGATAATACCTCCTCCATCAAGTGATGATGAATTGTTTCTAACAGTACAATTAATGATATTAACATTGGAACCTGCGAAACTTAAGCCACCACCATTTTTTGCAGTAAAATTATTTTCAATAATTAAATTGTTTAAGGTCAACAAACCTGTTACTTTGTCAACATTAATTCCACCACCATTTTGCGCACTAGAAGCATTTCCATGGCGAATTCCAAGGTTTTCAACTGAAACTGTCAAAACATCCGCATCATCTGCTCTGACTATATTAATTACGTTAGAACCTGATCCATTTGCTAAAGCACTAGCAGCAGCCTGAATAATGTCAGTTGATGGGTCTGTTCCTCTCAAAGTGATGCTTTTGCTAATATTAATAGATTCCGTATGAACACCTGTAATATCAATAACATCACCGCTTGAAGCAGCTGTAATCGCTTCAGTTAAGGTTGAGTATGATGTTCCATCAATTTCTACAGTTTGGGCAGATAGAAAAGCAGTAAATGCTGTAATAAAGAAAAAAGTAATTTTTTGTTTCATATTTTTCATCTGGTTAAGTATTTTAATTATTTATTTTGTTTGTATTTCTTCCACTGTTTAAGACGTTCGATTCCAACGACTGCTTTCAAGTCATTGTAAACTCTGTTGCCTAACAATTTTAATTTTTCTTTTCTAAGCTCTGGCTGGTCAGAAAATTCAGCTCTAATGGCCTTGCCTTCTGTAAAACGGGTAAGCTGAACCTGGTAAACGGCCTTAGATTCTTTTTTACTTAAATCTAAAACTTTTGTAATTTCATTAGTAATTTTTTGAGCTTTCTTCTTAGGGCTTGGTTGAGCACTTGAAATAAAACCTATAAAAAATAACAGGATTAATAGTTTGTGTGTTAAATTTTTCATCATTATATATATTTATTTTTATAAACCTATGATTTCTTAATTGGGAAAAAGTTGAAATACCGTTCAAAAGGGTGCAAAAACAATTCAATCAAAAAAAATACGAATTTTTGCTATTGCCAAGGAATTAATCCAGACTGCTGAATATGCTTAGTTAACTGCTTTTGAAGTATGTTTTTTATTTCAACATTTTCAATAGTCTGGCTTTCTTTTGAATCTGATTTTAAATCGTATAATTCATATTCTGAAAAAGGATCGCTTTGAAGTAATTTGTATTGTCCATCAGAAATAGCATAATAATCTTGACCTAGAAATTTATGCCCCTCACGACGCATCCAAATCATAGATCTAGAAGTCGTTTGACTTTGGTTTATGACTTCAAATGAAATGGGGCTTGACGGTAAATTATAAGATAAATTTCCACCAGCGTATTGAATTAAAGTTGGGAAAAAATCCATTAACAGCAATGGTTTATTTACCAATTTATGTTCATTGGAATCAGGTAATTTAACGATGCAAGGAATTCTTATGCCACCTTCCAATAAATCTCCTTTTCCACCTGAAAAAGGAAAATTACTTGCTCCATACTGAAGTGCTCCTCCATTGTCAGAAGTTATAACAATAATTGTATTATGATTGAGCTTAGAATTTTCAATTTGACTTAACACCCGGCCAATGTTGTGGTCCAAGTGTTCGACTAGTGCAACTAATTTTTGGCGTTTTAACGATAGACTAGGCGCTCTTTTACGGACTTTATCTAACCATTCATTTGGGGGCTGAATAGGGTCATGAGGTGCATTGTAAGTTAAAAATAAAAAAAATGGTTTTTCCTGTTTTTCCTGTTTGTTGAGATATTCTAATGTCCAATCAGTGAATAGATCTGTGGCATGACCCTTTGGATGTATTTCATTTTGATTCTCACGCATCCAGTTGATACCATTTCTTAGATGGGTATAATAATCGTCCATCATGTCACCAACAAATCCTTTGAAATAATCAAAACCCCTGTCATTAGGCAAATCAGGACTTTTGTAACCTAAATGCCATTTCCCTATCAGTGCTGTATTGTAATCTAATTTTTGGAGCTCACCAGGAAGTGTTTTAATATTATCTTTAAGATTACCCCAGGTATTGTCTGGCATATCTCGGATCACTCCTGGCACACCAACCATATCTGGATAATTACCGGTTAGAATAGCAGCTCTGCTAGGGGAACATACTGTGCTATTGGCATATGCACGTGTAAACTGCACGCTTTTTTGAGCTAAACTATCGATATGAGGGGTTTGAACATCCTTGGCACCGTAGCATCCCAAATCACCATACCCTAAATCATCTGTTAAAATAAAGACAATATTAGGAGATTGTTGTGCAAATGAAAGATTAAAAAACCCTAGTAAGATTACAAATTTTAAACTAATACTCACTTTATCAAACATATCCCCCAGGGTTTTATTGACTAATAATATTTTATCATATCTGAAATGGGCAATGTATAAGAATATTCACTTACAGCAACAGGAGTGTCTTGACCATAAAAACTTGATTTTTTCGTGAGTTTAGGTTTGCCTATGACCCAATAATTACCTGATTTTTCAACCTTTAGTTTATTCTTTGATATGTTATCTAAGATAAGTTTAGCGTCATCAGAATTGTTGTTTTCAGAATAATACACAGCATATGAACTAAAATCTTGAGACTTTTCCCATTTGATGGTATTGTTTTTTATTGAACACTTAATTGGAGAATATTTTTGAAAACGCCAATCTACCAGAGTTTTAAAATACATGTCTTGGTAAATTTCTTTGTAATCCTGATTAAAAATAAGATTATTTAGTTCATCTGGATCTTCTTTTAAATTGTACAACTGATCTATGATTCCATGTGTGTAAATAAATTTATAGTCTCCATGACGCATCATTCTAGAGGGTACATTTTTTGCGCCAGGCAATAGTATGTAATCGCCTCCTCTAAACTCAGAAAAAACAACTCTATCTTCGAGTACACCTCCATTTTTAAATAGATTAACCAGCGAAACACCTTGTGCCGTATTTGGTGTCATACCATTAATTAATTCAGCAAATGTGGGCATTAAATCAATAAAGCTAATTAACGAATGGTTCACGTCATTTTGTTTAAATAATTTGGGGTATGATACAATAAATGGAACATTAACAGCATCTTCATACATGTTGTGTTTTCCTCGAAGACCATGTTCGAATAAGTGCTCCCCGTGGTCTGTTGTGTAAATAATAATTGTGTTATCATATACCCCTTGATCTTTAAGTGCTTGAACCACGCGACCAACCATATCGTCCATCTCTGTAATACAAGCGTTGTAAGCGGCCATTACATTTTTAGCTTTTTCAGGTTTTTGGGGAAGGCCCGAGTGTACCCAATTTGGCACCCACGGGTACTTGCCCTTTTTGTACCAATCATCATATGTTACAGGCAACTCATAATCCGATGGGTTATGCATATCTAAGTAAGTTTGAGTTGTGGTAAAAGGGGCATGAGGTTTTTCAAATCCAACATGAAGGAAAAAATTTTGTCCTTTATTAGCGCATTTTTCAATAAATTCAACACTTTTACGGGCCACAACCATATCAAAATTATCTTCATCATTTTTGACTAAAGTGGGGACATACTCCTCATTTAAATGCATAGAACCTCCTTTATATGTCTTTCCATACTTTTTAAACTGACGATACCTCATATAAGTATCTTCACCTACTTCATCTTGATAATGCCCCCCAGGAAAGTACGTATAGTAGCGTAAAGATGGCTCATCAAAACCCATAGTATTACCGGCCTTATAATCCTCATCAACGTCTTTTTGTAATTCACCGTGTACGTGCATTTTGCCCGGTGAAGCAGAAACATATCCCTGCTCTTTAAAAATATCTGCTAGGGTGACTATCCCCTCATGATAACCCGATTCCCGCAAATATCCGCTACCAACATTTTTAATTTTGCCATTTGGAAGTTCTATTGGCGCCTTATGGTAAATAGCTCCATTGGCGTAGGGGTACATTCCTGTGACTAGTGACGCTCTGGCTGGAGCACACACTGGTGCAGGTGTATAGGCATTAGTAAAAATAATACCCGATTTAGCCAACTCATCAATATTTGGTGTAATGGCCAATTTATTGCCATAGGCCCCAGTTGATTCAAGCTTGTGTTGGTCTGAAATTATAAATACAATATTTGGTTTTTGATGCTCTTGGGCAGTTGAAAACCAACTGCCCAAAAACAAGCAAAAGAATGTTAGATTTGATTTCAATTTATTTGAATTTAAGTTTTAATTAATATTATCGTTTGCCGTGGTCTCAATAAGTGGAATGGGCCAGGTGTAATCTTCAGGCTGACGTGCTCCGATATTATTATTTAAGACTGTTCTACAATATTCATCATAAACACCCATTCTTGTAATATCAAAAAACCGATGACCTTCCATAAATAATTCTACCCCTCTTTCACGCAAAAGGGCGGTTCTAAAATCATCCATGGACATTCCAGAGCCATCAAAAGCAGTCATACCTACACGATTCCTAAGCATATTTATATCATCATTAGCAGAAGCTGGATTTTGACTTATCTCTGCCATCGCCTCAGCGCGCATAAGGTAAACATCAGCTAAACGAATTACATGCCAATTTTGCTCACTGGTATACTCTGTGGTAGCATTGGTATCAATATATTTTGAAGTAAATACTTGAAATAAAGTACCATTGGATGCCCCTGTTTCTAAGTTTGTTCTTAAGTAACCCGTACTGGCATTTGATAAAACATAGGATCTTGTAGCGTCCTGATATTCACGAACAATTGCGTTTTGAAATCTTGGGTCATTTTTATCAATTTGAAAATTGATGTATTTTGGTAATAGTTTGTTAGTACCACCCCATCCTCCTCCACTGAGGCCTGCCCCTCTTGGGCAAAATAGATTAGAAACTGCTGTACCCTGTTCTGTTAATGAAGAGCCTTGAATATCAAATAGCATTTCTAAGTTATTCCCATTAGCTGGATCAAAAATACCAACCCATTGATCGAGGTCTGAAACCAAAGAGTAATCCCCTTGATTTACAACAGCATCGCAGTGGTCCTTTGCTAATTGATATAAATTTGCGGACGACTCCACAATTCCTAAATATCTGTTATTCCCTTCAATACCTTCTGTAGCTGTTCGCTTTGAAGATGCCATCTGAATATAAACTTTTGCCAGCATTGCGTGAGCAGCTGCATTAGTCGCTCTTCCTATGTTATTGGTTTGTCCTCCTCTTGTTTCATTAAACCCCCAACAATGTTCTGAGGCATACGAAAAATCATTTATGATGACTTCATAAATATCTTCTATCGCAGAAACTGGCAACCCTTCATCTCCAGATTCTGTGAGCTCTGTTCTTAAAGGCACTTCACCAAAGCATCTGACCAAATTAAAATAATGTAATCCTCTAAGAAATTTAGCTTCACCAAGAATACGGTTTTTTAATTCTTCATCCATTTCGATCGCAGGAACTCTTGCTATGACGTTATTGGCATCTTTAATTCCAACATACATTTCAATCCATGGATTGCGTAAGTTTTGATCTGATGGGACGATTGTTCCCCGTCTAAAATTCCCATGTTTCCAACTTGAAGCTCCTTGGTCGGAAGCCGCATGTAAATTGGATAAAAACTGTTGTCTGTAGTAGCCAACACCATCTTTTAGGCGCGCATAAGCCCCCGAAAGGGCAGCCAAAGCGTCTGTTTCGTTCTGATAAAACTGTTCTGTACTAAGTTGTACTACTGGATTTTCGTCCAACACATCACTACAGCCCGTGAAGGTAATTGTAGCAACTATCAGCATTACTTTACTTGTAATATTTGAAAATATTTGTTTCATGATTATTGCTTTTAAAAAATTAATAATTAAATCTTAAACCTAATGTATATCGCCGTGTTCCTGGATAACTTCCAAAATCTACTCCGCGACGTTGAGGATCTTTATTATAAGACTGAACTTCGGGGTCATAACCAGGATACTTGGTCCATGTTAGTAAGTTATTCGCTGATAGATATAATCTAAGGGATCTGCCTTTTTGTAAACTTACAGTGTATCCTAGATTTAGGTTTTTAAGTCGGATAAAAGAACCATCAAAAACCTGTCGGTCTGAGGCTAATGCTCTTTGACCAGCATCGGTCAATGGTGCTGGGTGTTGAATTCCTGACATTTGACCAACTGAAGGATCATAAACCACTGCGCCTGTTGATGAGTCTACAGAAAGTGGTGCTGTCCATGAGTCGTTAAATGAAGATTGTAAAACGTTTGTGCTTTGTTGGTTTCCGTAAAGACCCCAAGAATCAACCCAAAAAATATCACCATCTTTTTGACCTGTAATTAGAAAACTCAAATCCCAATTTTTGTATCTAAAGTTATTGGTAATTGCAGCCGTAAAATCGGGGTTTGGATCACCAATTTGTACGTAATCATCAAAATTAATTTGTTGAACTGGCAGTGGGTCGCCATTAGCATCCAAATCAACATGATTATTAATATATTTAATTTCTCCGGGGGCTGCACCGTCTATCCCACTTGCAATAGCTTCATCCCAACTCTCGTAAATTCCATCGGTTTGTGCGCCCCAAAAAATACCCAAAGGCTGTCCTTCTTGAAAAACAATTGGGTTGGCTTGACTAAATCCAACTGAAGGGCCCAACTGAAAATCAAGATTTGAATTTAATTTAAGAAGTTTATTTCGATTAAATGAAATATTTCCTGAAACGTTCCAATCAAAATCGTTTGAGTTTATTAATGCAGCGTTTAAGGCAAATTCTATTCCTTTATTTTCAATCTCACCAAAATTATCCACAATGGAAACAAATCCATTGGAAGCGGGTAGAGTTACATTTTGTAACAAGTTTTTGGTCGTTTTATGGTAAGCATCAATGGTTAAATTTAATTTAGAGTCAAATAAACCTAAATCGATTCCAAAATTTGCTTGATCAGTTGTTTCCCATGTTAGATCATCATTGGCTAAATTAGATTCGTAATACCCGGTGACCAATTCATCATCGAAATTATACCTAATTGGGGTCATCAATGCCAAAGACTGATAAGGTGCTATGGGGTTACTCCCTGTTTTTCCATATGATAATCTAAAACGCAAGTTTGATATTGTAGTCGAATCCATAAGAAAATCCTCTTCGGATGCTGCCCAAGCTAATGCAATTGATGGAAATAAAGCACTTTTGTTGTTTTTAGCAAATTTGGATGAGGCGTCGACTCTGGTGTTTATGTCAACATAATATTTTTGATCATAATTGTATCCAATACGAGCTAAACCAGATACCAGTCCAAAATCTCTAAATTGTGAAATTGGAACAAGGATGTCTGTCGCAGATTCAAACGTGTAATATGATGTTGCATCGCTTCCAAAACCAAACGCTTTATTGAATTGAGCTCGAATTTTATTTTGCTCAACTGTTCCTACAACAATAGCATCAATTCTGTGTTTACCAAATTTATTTCGGTAACGAAAGCTAGTTTCGCCATACAGTTTTTCATTTTGTAAATAAGACTGTGATGCTTCTCCATTGTTTCTTCTACCTCGTGTTGTGTTTGTAGGATAGTAGGTGTCACGATTACTTCTCTGTAAATTATAAAACCCTTTGAGAGTCCAAGTGACTTTAGGAGTAATTTTAGTAATTAGCGCCAAAGCTTGACCAAAATTTATCGATTTTTTATGGTCTTGAACAAGAGTCGCTAGCGTATACGGATTAGAAACAAGCTGATTTTCATTCAAATCAGCATAAGCATCATCATCTTCCCCAGGGCTTAGCAAATCAAAAATAGGTTGAAACCTCAGTGCTTGAGATACCACTCCTCGTTGCTGAAATATTTCTCCATTAGCAACGGATGAGGCATTACCTGAATTGTGTGCAATATTTGTTTTAATGATTAGATCGACTTTGTCGTTAAACATTTTGCGTCTAATATTTGTGTTTGATGTAATTCTACGATTGTTAGTATTGGAAATTACACCCTCTTGATTTTGTATGCCTAAACTTGTAAAAATATTATTTTTACGATTGCCGCCAGTATATGATACGTTGTAAGCATTTGAATAGGCCATTCTATATGTAATATCTTGCCAATTGTTATTCACCCCTGTAGATTCTGGGTATGGCAATGTAAATCCAGAAAGTTCATTGTAAACCGATGGATCTAACGCTTGAGAACCATCAAAAGCACTGGAACCGTACAATTCTGGATTGGAGATATTTACATACAATTGATTTAGTGCTCTTTGATTCATATAAGATTCGAATTGAGGACCGTCTAAAACATCAATAAAATCAATGACTTCATTAATTGAAGAATCAATATTCACAGTAAAGGAATCTTTTCCATTGGATGTATCTGCACTTTTGGTGGTAATAATTATAACTCCATTGGCACCACGGGCACCATAGATGGCTGTCGCAGCTGCATCTTTTAACACCTCAATTTTATCAATATCGTTGGGGTTTAAAAACGCGATAGAGTTTTGCGCTTGTCCTCCTCCAGTATTTCCCTCTGCATCTGTTAGTGGATCGATAGGAATTCCATCCACAACATACAAAGGCTGAGTTCCACCCAATAGTGAGTTAGTCCCTCTAATAGAGATTCCTGTGCCGCCACCAGGTTCCCCAGTATCGGATATCACCACACCTGATACTTGACCTTGAAGTAATTGTTCAATAGAAGACGTTCTATTTTGTTCGAGTTTTTCTGTGGTGACTTGTGAAATCGAACCGGATAAATCTTTTTTACTGACATCAAAATACCCAACACTGACAACAACTTCATCTAGTTGATCAAGGTTTGTTTGTAAGTATACTTGCAGGGTTTCGGACTCTACAACGATTTCTTGAGTCTTCAAACCGACATAAGAAATTGATAATGTAGCGCCAAGTGTAGTATTGATTTCAAAAACACCATCAAAATCCGTTACAACACCATTTGATGTACCTTTCTCCAGAACAGAAGCTCCTGGAAGTGGTTGTTTGTTTTCTTCATCCATCACAGTCCCTTTAACTACAACTTGTTGTTGAGCCAAAACGAAAAGAGGGAAAACGAGAAAAATTAAAATTAATTTTTTCATAAATTTTGATTTTAGTTAATAATTATTTTTTGGTTTGTGATTTCATAACTTGAGGTTTTTAAGTGAAGTACATAAGGTCCCGTTTTTAAGTTTGAGGTATTAATTGTATAATTTAATGTGTTATTAATGGATATAACCAATCTTCCTTGCATATCATATATTGATATGGAGATTGGCCCCTGAACTCCTGTGACTTTTAAATAATCTTGTGTGGGGTTGGGGAAAATTCTAATGATATTTTTTTCTAACAATGAAGGTGAAGACAAGTTACAAGCCCATAATCCCATGAGATAACTGGCGGCATAGCCCCAAGAGCCGTCAGGCTCAATTAACCATTTTCCATCCATCCAATCGTAAAGAAAATCTGTATCGTATTGTACGCCTTTTTGCCAAGTAAATCCATTTGGACCACCCTGCTGACCGGAGCAGTACAAATTCCATAAGTAAAAATTTGGAATCCCCAAAGCAAGGGCTAAGCCAACGTAGCGACCATAGCGCTCAATGATTATATCCTGATTATTGTTACCATTGTAAGGTGGATTTTCATTTATTGCAAACTCACCTATTTGTACTGGAAATGCAGTTGGGAAATCTTGAGATTCCGTTGTAAAATACCTTGCCATCTCTAAGCCCTTCCACATGGCATGACCATGCGGGTTGGCTGAATTGGTCCAGCCCCCATCGTAAGCAGACCATGAGGACAAATCAATACGTGCCCTAGGAACAACGTCTGAAATAACACAAGGAATATTACTATCCATCATCGTTTTTCGAGATCCATTATCATTCCACCACAACTTATTGAATTCAATGCCCTGAAAAACTTTAGCATTGGAATCAGGAAATTCAATTCTTGCTCGTTCAGTCCCGCGTTGCCGTGCTCTAAACATACGAGCCATTCCTTCAATATCCCAGTTTACATCATCTGGTATTAGTGATGGATTTTGCTCCCAAAGCACCCCTTGACCACGCAACATCCAATCACCTTCCCAATTTTGATAAACAAATTTTTTATCCATTTGTCCATAGGTATTGAGCAAATGAACTGTCAGATCATAAAATTGTTGCTCCTCATTTAAATAGCTTTCATGGTCGAAGTCTGGACCCTGTTTCCAATCGCCCTTATTTTTTGATGTAGTCCAAAATGTATGGGTTTTAATATGGCTTCTACTAAATAAAGAATCTATGTAATGATGCTGTGCTACGCCCTCTAAAGTGTCAAAATTTGGCCAAGTGTGGTTAAACGGATAAGCACTAAACATCTTCCCATTACTAGCTGTCAATGTTGTTTTGATAGAGGTTGCCCCAAAATCTTGATAAAAATCTAACCCTTCGAGCAGGTACGGTCTTTCCGTAAAATTATACCAACCCGCTATATGGCTAGAACCAAAAACATCTATTATTTCACAAGCATCAGCGCCAAGGTTAGGATCGTAGTTATTTATTTGAGCTGTAATTTGATTCTTTGTTGGCAAGGTTTCGGAATAATGTTCTCGAATATCGCCATTGTTTGATAAGGAAAAATTTGGATTATTTTGGGTAAGATTATCAAAATTTATACCCTCTCCAAGTCGTAACAATCCACCGTTATTGATGTTTAAGTTAAATCCAGCATCGGCAGAAGTCACGCCCAGCTCCCCTTCGTTGATAGAGTTTACATATAAACTTCCTTTGTTGTTTATGTTTAAAGAAGAAAACTCACCAGGATTTGGGTTTTTTGTAAATAAACTCACATTGTCGGCCAAAACAACGCCCTTAATTGTAAGATCAGCTTTGGCGGTTGGTGAGCTCCACTGGAAAGTACTGCCCGTTAGTCCAAGGTTCTGATTAATATTGACATAAGAATAGTACTCAATGGTTGTGTTGATTCTAAAATTAGATTTTAAAACAAAATTATCGTCAATCACAACGTTATAGTGATCAATAATTAGGGTTTTGTTATCATCACTAGATGAAATAATAAGAGATTTTGGATTAAAGAATCCTGAACCAGAAATGTAGGTGGTGTCCTGATTCAAATTTAAATATATCCGGCTATTATGATTGTAAAGACTTCCGTCTCCAGATCCTGAGGGCTGTTCTCTTCCTGCCGAGAAAGTTCCCAAACACAGGATACTTCCGTTTATCCTAAAGTCTTTAGCAAAATTTGATATGCTGTGTCCCATTCTTAAAACGCCACCAGACTGGACTCTTAAATTATTACATAAATCAACAATCTCACCAGAGCTTGTCCCCATAAGATCGATATACACCGTATGATTTTCAATACTCACATTGTCATCAGCAGTTGGTACAGATCCAGAGCTCCATATATTCGGATTACTCCAATCCCCGCTAGATACTGTACTTACCACGTTTGAGAAATCAATATCTTGGTTGCTGACCAAAGACAATTGCGCAAAAGTTTGAGCACAAGATGCAATAAATACAAACATCAGTATTTGATGTTTTAATGTATCATATGTGAAGCGTTCTAATTTCATTAATATAGGGTCCTTAAAATATTTAAAGCTTCTTTTTTGAAGGCCTCAGAATCAGGATAAGAAATATTTTTGATGTTGTATTCTTTCAAAAAAGCATTTATTCTTTTGTAATAATTTTGATGGAAAAAATAAAGTGGTCTTTTTTCACCCTCTTCACTAATTAAAGACATTTGTTTGGAAATACCACTTTTAGTGTACTCATTGTTATACATGGTCCAATGTAATGCAAATGGGATATCCAATTCCAATGCTATTTGCATAATTTCCTTTGTTTCCTCAAATTGCTTTTGGAAGGTTTGAGGCTTATTTTTATTGGCATGATAGCCATACTCTCCTATAAAAACACGGCGATTGAATGGTAGATTTTTTTTAGGCTTCAGTTTTCCTTCCAAATAATTAAGTATTTCTGTTAGCGTTTGCTTCTTTTTTTCGAAATTTTTATTTTTTATGGCCTCGTAGCTGCTGTAGGATACAAAATCTACATTGACTTTTGGTAGTATATTTTCAGAAACACACACCTCACCTTCCATTCCTTTTATTGCTAAATTTACCTCAATATAATGATAGACAAAAACGTTTTCGTGAGTCGTCATTTTTTTAGCATCATCAATAGCTTTTTGTCTGATTTTAAACCACTTAGTCATGTTTTTAACATGAGATCTTGTAGGGGTCATGTGTCTGTCATAATTTTTATGCAATAACCAATCGCCCTCCCAATTCCCAATCATAAATGTTTTTCCTGTGTTGCTGTAAGTTTTTAATAAATAGGTAACAAACTCAAACATTTCATCATATAATACTTTTTCATCCGCCTTATCAATTCCATTTTTCCATCGAACGTTTGTTAGCGAATGAACCCAAGCAAAAATATATTTGAAATCCATGTCAAATACTGTTTTGTAGTCTGAATTTGAATGAAACAGCTCTAACGTGGATTTCACATCAACGGGTTTCATTCCATAGGATTTTGGAGAGTTTTTTCCCAAAGAAATTTTTAGAATGTTAGACCCCATAGCTCTTACATGTTTGGATTGTTCAATGAGTCTTGACTCGTTTGTAAACTGATATTCACCCCCAATTGCATGGGTCCCCAAAACAAAGTTGTAGGGTTCTAATTTAAAAACTTTGTCATAAGTTGGCGTCTGACAAAACAATAGGTTGTAAGCAAAAAAATAAATCAAAAATATGTATGGTTTCATTTCGGTTTTTTAAAAATTTAAACTTTTAAATTTAAGGGCTTCCTTTCTGTAAGTGTCAAATGATGGCATTCGTTTATTTTTATCATAATAACGCTGTAGAAATGATTTGGATTCTTTGTAATAATTATGATGTGTATGCCAAATGGGCTGTTTATGACCTTGGTGATCTATCAACCAATAACCTACATGTTCTCCAGTATTTGACTTGACCTCATTGTTGTACATTTCCCAATAGAGTATAAATGGAGTACCCCATTCAAGTGCAGTCTTTATAGTCCATATAGATCTTTTATTTTGATCCTCATCACTATACTTCATACTTGGATTACCATACTCTCCAATCCATACACGCTTCCCGTCCGGTAAGTTGTCTTTGGGAGACAATTGACTTTCAAGATAATCCAGCGACCAAGTAAGGTTTTTATTTAAATCTTCCTCATTTTTATAGGGGTTCGTTGCGTCATAAGAGGAATAGGATACGTAATCTGGATTCACCACATTGACAATACTATTCGCAACCACTTTAGCGTGAGGATCATTAAGTGCTTTTTTAACCAGATTAACTTCAATGTAATGATAAACCTCAACGTCATTGTGCTCAACATTACGCTTAGCATCGTCGATAGCTTGTTGTCTAATTTGGGCCCATTTTGTCATCCCTTTGAGAGTGTTTTCATTAACTGGTTTTGTTCTATCATAATCGGATCTAAGGTGCCAATCTCCCTCCCAATTACCCAAGTAAAATACCTTTCCAGAACCACTAAACTTCGTAAGTAAATAGGTGGAAAATTCATAAATTTCATTATACAACGCTTTTTGGTATTGCTCAGGGTAGCCATTGATGAATTTAATTTGAGTTGTATCATCTTTGGCGCCCTTAGGCTCGGGTGAATACTGCGAAAACCCATAAACCCAAATATGATAAAACTTAAAACCCATATCTAAAACTTCCTTTACTGAAGGTTCTAGCGTAGCCAGTTTGGTCAATGAAGTGATGTTATCGTTTTTCGGAAGATTATAATTTTCGGTACAATAACGTGGATGCATGGAAAATTTAAGTAAGTTAGATCCCATCGCTTTGATTTGTTTCGCAGTTTCAACCAACATGGTTTCTTCTGTAAACTTATATTTCGCCCCTACAGTTTGCGTGCTTAATGCAAAGTTGAATGACTTGATTTCATTTTCAATAGTCTCTTTAGGATACTTTGAAGAAGTGGTAGTTACCGCCACAAGTGCAAGAAAAACTGTAATTGATATAAGTATTAACTTAGTTTGCTTAGTCAATTGTTTTTTCATTAAAATTATTTTATCTTTTCATGTAGTATTTAATCAGACACTAATAAAATTGATTATTTAAACATGTAGGTTTTTTTATCATCCAAAATGGTTTGATTAGTGGTCAGAACTAAATTTGAGTTGCAATTTCGAATGTTGGCCAATATGAACAAATTTCAAACATTATTTTAGAATCAATTGTATAATTTCATGAAAAATCATTTATTATGAAAACAAAAATCTTTGTCGTTTTATTCGTTGTTTTTACTCCATTTATTTCTTGTCAATCTAATGAAAATGAAATTACTGAACTTCAAAACCCGCCGTCAACTATAGAGCAGTTTGTAGAAGAAACGGATCTTTCAGATGTATCAGATCTTCCAACTGATCCAAACTATATCAAAGTGGTTAGCCTCAAAGGCGAAATCCTTCGCCATATGGATATGTCTTGAGAAAACCTGAGACATTTGGGGAAGATGGATTAAAATACCCTGTTTTAATATCTTTGCATGGTGTAGGGAGTCGTGGCAACAGTCAAAATAACCCCAACGACATAAATAAAGTTGATCGAAATGCAGCCATTAGAGCCATTAAAATTGGGCTTTGGAATCCTGCAGTACCGGTAGCTGTTTTTGCACCACAAACTAATAATAACTGGGCTCCTAATCAGCTTCAAAATTTTATTGAATACATCAAATCATATTATGCAAATGTTGTAAAAACTAACCGAATTTACATTACTGGTTATAGTATGGGAGGATTTGGTGCATGGTCTTATTTAGAAGAATTTGGCTATCAAAATAGTTCAGTGCAGCAGCAGTATCAATGGCTGGGGCTCCTGAAAATATAGACAACGTAGAACCACTAAAAATGATGCCGTTTTGGGCTTTCCATGGAGACAGAGATCCTACTGTAAGTGTAAACAGAAGTATTCAGGTAGTAGCAAGTTTTAGAGCTTTATACCCGTCCCAAAACCATCAAAAATTAACCATTTTTACTCAAGATGTCATGAATTGGATGCTGCGCTTCAAAAGACTCGATTAATTTAATTTTAAACGTAAACACACAAGATCATCTTTATGAAAAAGCCAGCTTAATGGTTTTATGACTCAACCTCTGTTATGATACGATAAGTCTGTATGCAACTTGGGTTAAGTTTCTTATAAGATATATTTTTGGATATTTCTGTAGCAGTGTGCATGTGGTCCGGAAGCCCCAACCAAGGTTCAATACAAACATAATCTGCTTTTGGTTTAGACCATAGAGCTAAATGTGGATAATCTTCAAAAGAAATTTTTAATTTTTTGTTAGACTTGGTGTGGTGCAACCGGACCCAATTGGTACCAATATTTTTGAAAATGAGAGCATCTTCCAAAAACATTGACTCATTTAGGGTCAAAAAGCCATGATCAAGAATGATATCTCTAATACTATTAGAGATCAAACCAGAGGGTCCTATGGTATTTGATTTTAGCTGTTTTAAATCAGGAAATTCTATCGAATAGTCGGACAAGTTAAGTTCCCCCTCAAGAGGACATGAATAGGCGGTATGGCCTCCACAATTATAATACATTGGTTCCTGTCCTGTATTTTGAATATGGTAAGACATAATTAGTCTGTTTTGAATCAGTTCGTAGTCAATTTCAAACTTAAAATCAAACGGATACCATTGTTTTGTCTCAGTGGAGTTGATTAATGTAAAAGTACATTTTGAGGGTTTTTGTTTTGAAAATGTTAGGTTGTTATTGTTTCTAACAAATCCATGTTTAGGCATATTGTAAGCGGTTTGGTTATGTACGATAGCATTATTTTTTATATTTCCTATTGAGGGAAATAAAACTGGAGAGGTGCTATTCCATATCTCTGGCTTTTTCTGCCAAATGTATTCCATACCAGTAGCTTTATCAACCAATGAACATAATTCTGCACCGCGGTTTGTGATTTTACACTCTAAAAAATTGTTTTCAATAAATTTCATCATTTACACCATAATATTGGCTTTCCTACTCCTCTTGTATGAACTCTTTTGGAGTCTTGCCGTAGTGTTTTTTAAATAGGGTACTGAAGTATTTTGGATCCTTAAAACCTGATTCGTATGCTATGTCAGAAATTCTGTTAAAGGTCTTAGACTTCATTAACTCCTCCGCTTTATTAAGTTTTATTTTAATGATGAGATCGGATGGTGATATTTGTGCTAAACTTTTAATTTTTCTAAATAAACTTGATCGACTCAAACCCATAATTTGACCCAATTCATCAATCGAAAAGTTCTCATTTGTTAGGTTAGACTTAATTATTTCAACGATATCAGACAAGAAACTTTCATCAGGAGTCATCTGACGTGTTACACTTTCCCCCTTTAGAAGTGGGGTGATATTTTTTCTGGAATGAAGCAAGTTTTTGATGGTTGCTAATAAAATAGAAACATTAAAAGGTTTTTCAACATAAGCATCTGCACCCGTTTCCAGCCCAATGATTTTATCATCCAAATCTGCGAGAGCTGTTAACATGATTATGGGAATATGGCTAGTTTTGAAATTACTTTTTAAAAGCCTACAGAGTTCTTTTCCATTAACGTTTGGCATCATTACATCTGTTACGATAACATCAGGATTTTTTGACAAAGCCAAAACCAGTCCTTCTTTTCCGTCAATGGCTTGAATGACATTAAAATACTGTTCAAACTCAATTTTAATGGCTTGACGAAGTTCATCATTATCTTCAACCAGTAAAATTGTTTGATCCTGATGAAGTAATTCATCGATACTATTGGCAGAAGATTCATTAGTATTGTATAAGATTTGATCATCTTTGTAATGTTGGGTGCCGGAAGGTAATTCAATTGTGAATTTTGAACCAATATTTTCTTTACTTTCTAAAATAATCTTACCGCCATGGAGTTCAACGATTTTTTTAGAAAGCATTAGACCAATACCAGTTCCTGGCATCCCTTTATTGGAAACATTGGTGCCTCTTGTAAATCTATTAAATATTAGTTCTTGTTGTTTTTCAGGAATTCCTACTCCATTATCTACAAAATTGATAGTCAATACTTTTTCATTCATTTTGGCTGTAATTGAAATCTCCCCGCCTTTTTGGGTGTATTTAATGGCATTCGAAATAAGATTATAAAAGATTCTTCTCATTTTAGAGACATCTATCCAAACAGGAATGTGACTAACCAATAATTCTATGCTTAAGGATTTTTCTTCGATTAGTGGCTTAAAATCAGAAACAATTTCATGCAAACAGTCTTTCAAATCTACTTTTGAAACAACTATTTTAAGCTGATTTCTGTCAATTTTCTGAAAGTCCAGCAGCTGTGTAACATATTCATTTAAATTTTGAGCATTTCTATGAATAAGTTCAATGGATTTTTCTGGATTTTTTTGAGAGGACAACTGCTTAACTAAAAGTTGAATTAAAGAGACTGGTGTTCTAATGTCGTGTGCTACTTCAACAAAGAATTTAATTCTATTTTCATCGAATTTTTTTCGTTCATTATTTCTATATAAGAAGAAACCTAAATAACCCAAAAGCAATAAAACCAGGACGTAAAATAAAAAAGCGGTAGTTGTAGCCCAAATTGGAGGTAATATCGTAATATGTTTAATTCTTTCTATTTGTTTGATTCCATCTGCATTGAATACAGAATATTTGAGTTTGTAATTACCTGAATCTAGGTTATTATAACTAATTTTTTCGGAACCATCTGAAGACATCATTTTATTATCATATCCAAGCAGTTGCCATTCAAATAAGTTATGATTGGAGCCCTGTAATTTTACAGCATCCAAACTAAAAGATATTGAGTTATTGCTGCTACTTAATTCTATTTGGTCTGCATAATTTATATTTTCAGAAAGCACAGTGCGATCAACGGGTTTTCCATTGATTTTAAAATCAGTAATCATCAAATTGGATATAGATTTATCCGGTATTATTTTTTTAGGGTCAAAACATACTGCGCCCTTTGGCCCTCCAAATAGTAGTCTTCCATCAGTCAATTTAGCAGATGCACCAAAACCAAATTCAGGAACAGAAACACCATCATTTGAATCAAACTTCCTTAATTGTTCTGATTCGAGGTTAAACCGCCAAAGCCCCGTACTACACCCTAAGAATAGATGGTTAGAATTATCGTATTGGATGGAATAAACCACTCCAATTTTGTCGTTAATTCTGTGGAGGGACTCCACAAAATCTTCCTCAATTTTTAAGCTGTAGAGGCCGTTTTTACTTCCAATAAAAATTTTATTTCTATCATTATTGTAAAATAATGAATAGCCCAAATTTGCAGAATTAAAAATATCTGTGAAAAAAGTTTTGGTTTGATGTGTGTCAGTATTAATTTGATGAAAACCAGTGTCAGAAATACAATAGATTAATCCGTTTGGAGTTTTAATTAAATCTCTTACCAGACCCATTGAATAGGCATGAACAAATTCTAAGTTGTTGTAGTGCAAAAGAGGTCCTCCACTATTACTAACCCACAGATTATTTCCGATAGTTTCGATATGAAAAATGAAACTATTGGGTTTTAAAAAATCAATCTTTAATTTTTTTATTGTTTTGTTGTTGTATGTAAACAACCCTTCGCCATAGGTTCCTAAGATGAGTTTTTCCTTATACTGTGACATGGCTAGAACAGCAGTATTATTTAATTTTGTCAAAGAGTTGTAATTATTCCAAACTCCTTTTTTTACGCCACTAAGTCCATTTTCAGTTCCAAAAAAAACTTCATCGTCATTGGATTCAACAATAGAACGAACATTATTATTGGGGAGGCTGTTGGATAGGTTCTTTATGTGTGTAATATTTTCAAAAGAATTTTCACGATCTTTAATAATATTAACGCCTCCTTCCCTAAAGCCCAACCAATAATTGTTCAATCTGTCAATGTGAATAGCATAAATACTGTTTTGAGAAATTGAATTAGAATCGTTAACATCATGACTGTATATTTTGACAACCTTATAATTATCATTAACAACAAATAAACCGAGACGGTCAATTGCAACTAATGCATTATCCTTGTTATCAAAATTAATTTTTCTAATGGCATACGATTTATTGTAATAATTGCCAAGGTTAACAGAGATTAGGTTGGAATCTTCAATTACAAATAAACCGCCAATTTCAGTACCAACCCATAACTTATTTTTGGTATTAAAACCAAAATCTATGATATCCTGATTAATCAAATAGGTCTTTTCCTTGTAAAAGGTATTGTTATTTTCATCAAAAGAGTAAACTATGAGTCCTCGGGGTGTGGCCGAATACAACAAATTGTTATTAACTTTTACTTCACGATTAATCAAATTATTTTGATAAACAACAGCGTTATTTGAATCCAGTTCATATAGGATAAGCGCGTTGGTAGCTCCAATTAATAAATATCTATCTTCAAAATTGCTTAAAGACAGAAACCTTTTGCTTGAATTGGAATATGTAAGTATAAAATCGTCTGAAGCATAATCGTATTTCATTAAATGCCCCTTGTCATTGATTAAGAAAATTTCACCATTTACATTAATTATGTCTTGTGCTCTAATTTCATCAATTTGGCTGTTCGACTTATAATCATAGGATTTAAAATTAGTCCCAGAAAATTTTTTTAAGCCCTGATCTGAACCAATCCACATATAGCCAAGACTATCACGCTCAAAGGCATTGATAGTACCGTTCATTAGTCCATCTTTATAATCTAAGTGAATTATTTGTTGACCAAGCAAGGGCTCGTTAAGGAAAACGCACAATAAGAAAAGAAAAATTACCTTTTTTTTCATAATTTAAAAATACTATTTTTTAACTTTTCAAAATAGTATTATGTGATCCAATTTTGGAAGAATAGTTTTATTTATATTCTGGTTAATCTTACTGTAAGTATTTATACTTAACCTTTTGACCCTTCCAGTTAGTTCTCTCTAACCATTGTTGTAATTCAGTTTCGATTTCCAGAATTTGATTTTTGTATAATTTATTATCAATAATATTTTTCATTTCATTAGGGTCATTTTTTTAAATCATAAAAAAAATCTTTCTCCATCTGGATAGATAATTAACTTAAAATAATTTAAGAACCAATAATTAATGGTTTTCTTTACCCTTTTTCTGATTTTTCTTTGGAATCTGAGTTCTTAACCACCAATCTCTATCTGTGTTGTATTTATATTTTACTTTTAAATTTTCCAATTCTTGCCTTAATTCTTTCTCAATCAAATCATAATCCGAATCACCGATTAAATTATACATTTCTCCGGGATCGTTTTCTAAATCATACAACTCGTCTAAATCATCCTCTAAAAAGGCATCGACTAATTTATATTTATCGGTTCGTACAGCCAACATATCGGGTCCAGCATAGGGATAAGCATCGTCAACATAATATTCAAATAAAAATGATTCTCTCCAGTCTGTTTTTTTAGAATTATCTTCAAAGAGAGAAACCATGGATTCACCTTGCATATATTTTGGTATTTCTACTCCGGCTAACTCTAAAATGGTAGGTGCCAAATCTATATTTAATGCGTTTTCATTTATAACAGTCCCCGCTTTAATCTTCTCAGGATATCTAATAAGCATAGGAATTTTAATAGAGCTTTCATAAGCTATACGCTTGTCCCAATACCCGTGTTCTCCCATAAAATAACCATTGTCACTGCTATATATAACCACGGTATTATCTAGTTCTCCTAAGTCGTCCAAAGTGGCTAAAACTTTACCCAAAGATTCATCTACGGCCAATAATGTTTCTAAAAGGCTTTTAAATTTATACCCTTTAATTGGCCACTTTTTTGGCTTTAATGAATCGGAGGGAACATAGCTTCGCCATTTTGAGTCCCAAGCTTTGATGCGCTGCCATTCGGGCTTCCCCGCAAAGTTTTCTAGGTGAGTATCATAAGGAGGAGTCGGTAAACTATCATTCTTATAAATCTTATTATGCCTTGGTGCTGGAGAATGATCTTCATGCACCGCTTTGTGCCACAAGTTAAGGCTGAAAGGTTGGCCAGGCACACGCTTTGTTTTCAGCCAATCAATTGCTTTTTCAGTGAGGATATCAGTCATGTAACCTTGTGCTTGGTATTCTTGACCATTGTCATTAACCATTGGATCAAAATACTCCCCTTGCCCTTTAAAACTAAACCAATAGTCAAAACCAGGTCTGATGTGTTTGTTGCCCTTGTAGTGTGCCATATGAATTTTTCCTACATGTGCCGTTTGGTATCCTGCTTGTTGTAAATGTTGATTGTAAGGTTGGTAAGATTTCCAATCGGGATCTACATGTTTGTTATTTTGGTTTACACCATGAATATGGGGGTATGTTCCCGTTAGAAAACTGGCTCTTGAGGGTGAACAAATGGACTGGGTAACAAAATAATTTTCAAATTTTGCACCCTCATCTTCAAGACGTTGCATGTTTGGCGTCTTTAAAAAAGGATACCTCCCACTAGATTCTAGTGCATCGAATGGTTGGTCGTCCACAAGAATAAATAAAAAATTAGGGGTTTTATTTGTTTCTTTTTGAGCACACGAAAAAAAGGTGTTCAAAGTCAAAAACAAAAAAAATATCGATTTATAGGTCTTTAAATTTATCATATTGTATCTATTTTTACCAGTAAAAAACTAAAACAATCATACAAAATGCAATAAGTAAATAAGACCAAAATCTGTAGCTCTTATAGAATGCTTGTTGCTTTAGATTAATTGTTTCTCTTTTAAATTCGTCTAACGAAAAAGTTAGATTTTCTGTTTTTTCTAATGGAGGTTTTTTTGTGAGTAAACTAACAACCACCATAACTAATATACTCCAAGCAAAATAATAGGGTACCGTAAGTAAAAAGTGAATATCGCCAAATATTGAACGTCCATAGTTAACCGTAAAAATTATATTGGCTATACCCAATAAAATTCCTGCAATTAGTCCTGAAAAGGCACCAGCAGCATTTGTTCTTTTCCAAAATATCCCTAAAATAAATGCAGCTACAATCGGTGGAGCCATTATGGATAACATTTCTTGATAATACTTGAGCAGTGTTCCAAATTGTTTACCAATTTGAGGTGCCCAAATCACAGCAATTGCTAACACTGTGATAGAAGCTATTTTTCCGACTCTTACTTTTTGTTTTGAAGTGCTTTCTGGCTTAATTTTACTATAAAAATCCATTGTAAAAAGTGTCGCTACAGAATTTAACAAACCACTTAGTGATGAGGTTAGTGCAGCTACCATTGCAGCTATCATAAAGCCAATAAGGATGTTAGGCATTAGTTCCATAATTAAAGTTGGGTAAACCATGTCTGGCTTAGGCAGGGATGGAAATAGTTTTATGGCCATAATCCCAGGTATAATTATTAGAAACAATGTTAAAACTGTTAAAAAACCTACTAACAAGACTCCTTTTCTTCCCTCATCAATAGATTTGGCAGTCAAAACACGCTGAACCAATTGTTGATTATTGCCCCAAAAGAACATTCCTAAAATTGGAATTCCAACAATCATACCTAACCATGGCACTGAAGAATCATCCAATGGTCTTACTAATTTCATAAGAACATCACCCTCCGAAAGAAGTTGTTTAACATAATCCGCACCACCACTGTTGCTTGCATAAATAGTTAAAACGATTGACCCTACAAGTAAAAATACACCCTGCATAAGGTCTACTCTTATGGCTGCAGATAGCCCGCCTGGAATGGTATAAATTGCAACCACAATTGCGAAAATAATTGAAAGGGTTAAAACTGAGGTTTCAGGAAATACCAACTTCATGACCATGGCTGCGGCGTACAGGGATCCAGCTGCATCTAAAAATATATTAACAACTATAGTCACAGCAGAAAAATAGTACCTAGAAGCTACATTAAATCGTTTTTCTAAAAATTCTGGTATGGTAAAAATATTTGACTTCAAGTAGAATGGCAAAATAAACCATGCAAAAAAGATCATTACCAAAACGGAAATTAAATTGTAATTGAAAACCGCAATCCCTGTACTGTAAGCATCACCAGCTTGACCAATTAAAGTAGAACTTGAAATACTTGCAGCAAATAAGGACAATCCAATTACTGACCAACTCATTCCCTTTCCAGCTAAAAAGTAAGATTTTTCATCTTTGCTTTTACTGTATTTAATTCCTAGATAAACTATAAATAGGAAATATATAAATATAACCACTACATCTGGCCAGGATATGCCATTGGCCCAGCTTGGCCCCTGAAATAATAAGTAAGGTTTTAACATAAATTATTTTTTATTTTGTTCGTCGCTGAGTATGAAATCTATCAACTCATTTGCATTACAAGTGGCTAAACCAATGTATTTATCAGCAGCACCATAATACACAAACAGTTTACCATCAATGATCATGTTGCCTGTTGGAAAAACACAGCCTTTGTAATAGCCTTGTTTTTCGTAATTATACTCAGGCTCCATAATGAAATCTTTAGTTCTTCCTATAATTTTTGTTGGGTCCTCCAAATCGAGCATTACAGCACCGACTCTATAATAACCCAAACCACCTCTTTCAACACCATGGTATAAAACCAACCAACCTCTATCTGTTTTTAGGGGTGGAGTACTGCCCCCTACTTTTTCTTCCCAACCGCCATCAATTCCTCCGATGAGCATGGTACTTGGCTCGTTCCAGACGAGTAAATCATCGCTAAAACGAATCCAAACCGCTGGATTTGTCACCCCATAATCTTCACCAATCCATTCTTTTGGCCTGTGAAGCATGGCATACTTTCCGTTAATCTTTTCTGGAAATAAAATGACATCACGATCGTCTAAATTGGAATCTGTTATTCTACCTAATTTAATCCAATCTTTAAAATCCTTTGTCATGGCTAAAGCAGAATTGGCCATATTTTCTTTAACAAAACGTGGCGCATGGTCTCCATGATCAAACGTTAAAACCTCATCGTGTGCAAATTTCCAGTATTGCCCTGGTGGAAAAGGCCTAAAGGCATATGTCACATAGTAATAATCGTCAAATTTTATGATTCTTGCATCTTCAATACAACCGGTATCTGGACCCTCTTCGCTTGGCCCCAAAACTGGTTTATCCGATACTCGTTCAAATTCATAGCCATCATCGCTAACAGCCAATCCAAATCTTATAATGTGTTCCATGTCATCGCCAGCTGCTCTGTACAGCATGTAAAACTTCCCATTGTCGAAGTATACTCCTGGATTACATACAACCAGGTTTTCCCAGTCGTTTTCAAGTTTTGGATTCAAGATTGGATTTCCTTCAAATTTTTCAAGTTTCATTATTGCTTAATTAATAGATTGATAATTAGTGAACACAATAATAAAATTTAACAAAAATTTTTGGGTTAATATATAGGTCAAAAAAATTGAAAAGATGGTCAAATTTTAAGTTTGTGTGATTTCTTTACAAAATTTCTTTCTTTTACATAAAATTACAATGATTTGGTGATGTTTGTCATGTTTTGAAAATGAACAAATTCAAGAATATTTTGAACTAAATCCAAACCTTAAGTTGTAATACGATTTATTACATTTGATAGATATAAAATAATACCATGAAAATTTATTTATTCTTCATCATATCATTGATTTCATTTTACCTAAAGGCTCAAGACCAAACTAATGTCAAAAAACCAAATATAATTTTTATTCTTTCAGATGACCATGCTACAGATGCCATATCTGCGTACAGTGATAGATTTGCTGAGCTTTCCCCAACACCAAACATTGATCGTATTGCCAACGAGGGTGCTATCATAAATAATGCATTTAGCACTAATGCCATATGTGGTCCAAGCCGAGCGTCAATTATAACCGGTAAATACAGTCATGTCAATAATTATTATAAGAATTACAAAGGTGGATATTTTGATGGCAATCAATGGACATTTCCAAAAGCGCTACAAGACTCAGGCTATCAAACGGCATTGGTTGGAAAATGGCATTTGGCCTCGGAACCTCAAGGATTTAACTACTACAAATACCATATTGCAAAAGGGGAACAAGGGCTGTACTGGGACCCTGTTTACAATGATAATGGTAAAACAGTGCAAGAACAGGGATACGCAACAAATATCACAACAGATTTTGCACTAGACTGGCTGAAAAATTCGGACAAAAACCAACCGTTTTGTCTTTTATTGCAATATAAAGCCCCACACAGAGAGTGGTCACCGGACACTAAGTACGAAGATCTTTGGAGCGATCGAGATATTGATTACCCTGACACTTTTTTTGATGATTACAAAGGACGAGAAAAAACCGCTGGAGACACACACATGACGATGGATTTTTTTAACAGAAGAGACATGAAAATGACACCTCCTGATTCACTTAGTGGAAAAGCCCTAAGACAATGGCTGGACTATGGAAATAAACCTTCAGAAATTGTGTCTATGGGGAACGGTCTAGACAAAAATACTAGAGCAAAACTTAAATATCAACGGTACATCAAAGATTATTTGGCCACCATAAAGTCCGTAGATGATAATATTGGCAGAGTTTTAGATTACTTGTCAGAAAATGGTTTGGAGGATAATACCATTATTGTTTACGCCTCAGATCAGGGATTTTTCCTTGGAGACCACGGGTGGTTTGACAAACGATTCATGTACGAAGAAGCACTTCGTATGCCTTTTGTGATACGATATCCTAAAAAAATCAAAGCTAAAACAAGCATTAATGACGTCATTTCCAATATAGATATAGCGCCTACAATTTTGGATATGGCTGGCATCAAACCGCCAGAAGAGGTTCAGGGCAAAAGTTTTTTCAAACAACTCAAAGGAAGAGAAAACGACCAATGGAGACAGTCCATGTACTACCATTATTACGAATATCCATTTTGGCACCATGTACAGCCACATTACGGTATCAGGACTGAACGCTACAAACTTATTCATTTTTACTATAATATGGATGCTTGGGAACTTTATGATTTGGAAAAGGACCCCAACGAAATGACTAATTTAATTGATGACCTCTCATACAAAAAAATCGTTTCGAAACTTAAACAAGATTTAAACGATTTAAAAACACAATATGGCAATAATTTGAGTTTGGAGGAGTTGCGACAAATTTCAGACACGGACTTTGGTGGTCTTGAATCCAAAAAAAAGAAATCTAGTAACTAATATTTTTATTAAATGAATCCATTACTCCGCTTTAGCTTAATCTGTTTAACTGTCATACACTGGGGTATGGCACAAAATAATCAGCCCAATATCCTTATAATTACTCTGGATGACATGAATTGGGATTCAGCTGGAATTTATGGGAATACTATTCCAGATCTAACTCCTAATATTGACCAACTGGGTAAAGAAGGATTGGTTTTTGAACATGGTTATGTTCAAGCGTCTAATTGTTCTCCATCTAGAGGGGTTATCATGTCTGGTATGTATCCACATCAAAGTGGAATGAGAGGGTTTTATTATGTGAAACCCAAACAAAAAACACTGCCCGAAATATTAAAAGATAATGGCTATTTTACTGGTGTAATTAACAAAACTCCTGACTCCAGTCTAAGTCCAGATTTTGATCTCTATTGGAATACTAGACTTGGGTTTAAAGGTGGTGAAAAAAGGTCTGCCCCTGCTTACTACACAATGGTTTCCCGATTTTTTGGCCGTGCTAAAGATTCTAAAAAACCTTTTTTTTGTGTGGTAAATATAGCAGATCCCCATAAGCCATTTTTTAATGACAATACCTCAAGAAAAAAAGGGTTTGATGCATTTAAACCCTCTAAAATCTACACCGCAAAGGATGTTGAAATTCCTGCGTTTTTACCCAACAAAGCTAAAATCAAGAATGAAATTGTAAACTATTACAATTCCGTTAAAAGAGGGGATGATTGTGTCGGTGCTATTATGGAAGCTTTGGATTCCAACACAGACTACAAAAACACAATTGTAATCCTTTTGTCAGATCACGGTATGCCATTACCTTTTGCCAAATCAACGGTGTATCAGAATGGGCTTAGAGTTCCTATTTTGATGCGCTGGCCAGGACAAATTAGCTCAGGTAAAATAAACAACCGAGATATGGTTTCTGCTATAGATATCGGTCCAACCATTCTTGATATTTTGAAGATTAGTATTCCTGATTATTTTGAGGGTACCTCTTTTAATCCGAAAACAAAAACCACGTCTCCAGAACATGTTTTTGGACAGTTTGACGAAAATGCTGGAGGCATTCCCAGACCCTCCCGAACGGTAATCTCTAATCAATATGGGTATGTTTTTAATGCTTGGGCAACAGGACAATATGAGTTTAAATCTGCCTCTGGATCAGGCACTTCGTATAAAGTGATGAGACAATTTTCTGAATCAGATGACGACATCAAACAGCGTTTTGAGTTTTGGAAATACAGACAAATTGAAGAACTGTACGATTATAAAAACGATCCTCATGCCTTGAACAACCTTATAGGTGATCCAAACTATCAATCGGTTGTTCAGAAGCTTCGCAAAGTACTAAAAAAACAGATGCAATACACTGATGATTATATGCTTGAGGCGTTCAATAACAAAGATGATGTTGTCTTTTTAAATCGTTGGATGAATAAACTAATCAAGGAGGCCAAAACTAGAACTCAAACTTTACGATGGAAACGTCATAAAAACATCAGTGGATCAACGAAAGAAAACACCAAACTGTATCAATAACCAAAATATATCATTTAAGTTATGTCATTATATCCACTAAAATTTAATCCCATTCCAAAAACAAAGCTTTGGGGTGGTAATAAATTAATACACAAACTCAATAAACCATTTCAGGAAGAAAATATAGGGGAATCCTGGGAAATTTCGGATGTGAAAAACGATGAAACAACCGTTTCCAATGGTTCACTTTCTGGAAAAACTCTAAAAGAACTGACAGATCTCTACAAAGGGGATTTTGTTGGACACAATGTATATAAACAATTTGGAAATAAATTTCCACTTTTGATTAAATTTATTGACGCTAAAACTCCTCTTTCCATTCAGGTTCACCCCCACGACGATATTGCCAAGAAACTACACAATTCTTTTGGTAAAAATGAAATGTGGTACATTATGGACGCCGAAAAAGATGCAGAAATTATTGTAGGATTTAACCAACAGATGAATTCTGAATCGTATATGAACGCGTTAGAAAGTGGAAAAATTATGGGTGTTCTAAACACGGTTAAAACTAAACCTGGTGATGCCTTTCATATTCCAACAGGGAGAGTTCATGCTATTGGAGGAGGTATAGTTTTGGCAGAAATTCAACAAACTTCTGATATTACCTACAGAATTTACGATTTTGATCGTGTGGATGCAACAACAGGACAAACTAGAGAACTCCATAATGATTTGGCCAAAAACTCATTGGACTTTACAGTTCACGAGGAATGTAAAACCGCTTATAATAGTGAACAAAATAAATCCAATAAACTCATTCATACCCTTTATTTTACAACAAATATAATTCCACTAACAAAAAATCTAATTAAAGATTATTGTATTATGGATTCATTTGTAATATTGATTTGTGTTGAAGGGCGATTAAAGTTAAAGGTTCGAGAAATTAATTATTCACTTTCCAAAGGTGAAACTATCTTAATTCCTGCTATTATAAACTCAATAGAATTAATGCCTGAAATAGAATCTAAATTATTGGAGGTTTTTTATTAAATACAATTTTGACAAATACGTTTAGTTCAATTTATTTTTCCCTTTTTTATATCTCATTGATTTAATTATGATTTTTTTTGGCCAAAACCTTATTAAAATCGATTTTAACATGTTTTCATCGTTACTCATGCGGTTTACTTTGGTTCAATCTATTTCTGGTCAATGTGTTTAATAAATGGATGAATATTATTTTTTAAAATAATATTTATTTTCTTAAATAATTGTCGTGCGATAAAGTTCTTTTTCTGAAAACAAAAAAAGGTACGCATTATCGCACCTTTTTGACAATCATTTGATCTTTGATCAATTTATTCTTCCTTGGGATTTCTACTTCTGTTAATATTGAATAGTATAACAGAAACTGCTATGACTGAAATAACTCCAAGTGAAAAATAGACCATAGCATAATTCGGTTTTGAACTATTGCTATAAACCTCATTATCTTTAATAATACCCATAATGTTAGCCTGTTGGGCTGATGTTCTTAAACGATCCATACCTTCAAGTTTCAATTGTTCCATCTTCATATGATTTAAATAAATATTAACTCCTGTTTATTGTTAATTGTAAATCGAATATCATAAATTCGAGATACCATCATTTTTACACCATTATCATCAATAACAGCTTCATCTTTGTGAAGGTGCCCAAATTCAATACCATGACTTTCTAAGGTTTGACAACTTATAGGTCCTAAATCTTTTTGTTTTAATTTTAAAAGTATATGGTAGTTTTGTCGCATTAGCTTGTCCCACTCAAAGAGATGACCATATGTTTGCTGACGCCTTAGATAATTTGCTCTGTTCTTACAGCTATCATTGCAGTATCTCCTCTTTGCGCTTTTTTTGTATATTATCTTCTTATTACATTCTGGGTTTTTACACGTCATATTCTTTAATTAAGTTTAATATACAGCAAAAGTAATTTATTTTATTACATATTAATTTATTTTATAATATTTTTTTTACATTTGTGTAAAGTTTGTATATGAACAGCGATTTAGATTTTAAAAAAGACTTATTAGGCCAGCGCTTTACACTACCTAAGTATTTTGGTATTATCCCTCGTATGGTGACTTATTGGAAAACAAAAGAAGTGCTTCCTTTTTTTGATGCTATTAAAATTGTTTTTTTGACATTTCCAAATCCTCAATAAATAAGTTAAATTCTAATAATAACAGTTAAATTTCACTACTTTAGTCTCAACAAATTATTTTTAAAATAATAATTTACTCATGAAAAACTTTTTAAATAAAAAATTAAACTCTAACCAAAATATTCTCTAAGGAAATGAAATATATTTTTCTTTTACTCGTACCTATTGTCTGTATTGGGCAAATAAAACGAAACTATCCTCCAGTAATTGAAGATGCCAAG
>CBFHNG010000020.1:0-34888 GCA_965657165.1 Flavobacteriaceae bacterium | reverse complement strand
TCAAGCAGGTTTTTGACTTGCTGAGGAGATAGTTTTCCTTGTTGGTTTTTATTTTTTTGATTAGGATTTTTTTGATCACCTTCTTGATCTTTGGGGTTTCCATTGTTATCCTTTTTGTCGGACCCTTCGTTTTCTTCTTTTTCGTCTCCGTCTTGATCTTTATTTTGTTCGTTTTTGTCCTGTTGGTTGTCGCTATCTTCTTTTTGGTCTTCCTTTTTATTTTCGTCCTTTTCTTTATCTTTTTTCTCGTCTTCACTCTCGCCACCGCCTTGTTCTTTGGCGCATTCTTTAGCAAGTGCTAAATTGTAGCGACTTTCTTCATCAGAGGGATTGTTTCTTAATGCATTTTTATAGGCTTCAACAGCTTCTCTACATTTTTTATTTTGCATTAAGGTGTTTCCAATATTATGAAATGCTCGGTGTTTTTCTTCTTTAGTGCCATTTTTTGTGGCTTCTATAAGTTTGGAAATGGCTTCGTCATAAAGCTCGGAACTGTAATATGCATTGCCTAGATTGTAAGCGCCTTTGGCATTTGTTTCTTTTTTTGAGATTGCTTTTCTATAATATTTTTCCGCTTCAATAAAGTTCTCTTTTGATGCTAAATTTCCTTCATAAACAAGAGCATCGGACTCAACTTGAAGTTTATCTAATTCTTGAGCAAATGAAAAACTACAAGATAAAAGAACGAGCACAGTAAACCTGTACAAAGAGAAATTTATACAATAATAGCTCATATATTTTTTTGTACTTATTTTCATAGGTTTTCATTGAATAAGTTCAGGCGTTTTAGCCAAGCTGTTTTACGTTCTAGAAATAGGACGTCCAAAATTAAAAAGAAAAGTCCTAATCCCAAAAACCACTGAAATTGATCTTTAAATTCTGCAAATTCTTTGGCTTCAAATTCTTTTTTGTCCATTTTATTCAAAATTTCTCCAACAGTTTCTATTACATCATTTGTGTTTTTACCATCAACATATGTACCATTTGCTTCATCAGCAATTTCCGAAAGTGTTTTTTTATTCAATTTTGTAATTACAGTTGCATCATTTTGGTCTTTTTTATAGCTCATTACTATACCATTTCGTTTGATTGGAATAGGGCCTCCTTTTTCAGTGCCTACACCAATTGTAAATATTTTTATACCTTCTTTTGCAGCCGCTTCTGCCACATCAAGACTTAAATTATTGTGGTCTTCCCCATCTGAAATGATAACTAAAACACGATTTGTTTGTTCTTCGTCATTATAGTAACTTCTCGATAACTGTATGGCCTCATCAATGGCTGTTCCTTGTGATGAAAGCATATCAGTATTCATGTTTTGTAAAAACATTTTTGCAGCGGAATAATCTGTTGTAATTGGAAGTTGAGGGACTGCTTTTGCGGCATATGCAATTATTCCAACTCTGTCGCTTACAAGATTATTGATGATTTGAGTTGTCAGTTGCTTTGATTTTTCTAGTCTATTTGGCGCGATGTCTTCAGCTAGCATACTTTTCGAAACATCTATGGCAAAGACAATATCAACCCCTTCTCTTTTTACAGTTTGTAAGGAAGTCCCAATTTTTGGATTGACTAGTGCGATGATTAAGCATATAAAACCGAGAGAAAGTGTTATAAATTTTAAAACAGATTTAAACAAAGATTGATCTGGGCTAAGGCGTTTTAGAAGCATCAAATCTGAAAATTTACGCTTCGTTCTTTTTTTCCAAAGTTGTGTCCATAGGAATAACAATAGCATTCCTAATGGAATAAATAAAAGCCAAAACCACATGTCTTCTTCTAATTGAAACATAATTATATAAAACTTCTTAAAAGGGTATGTCGAAGCAAAAATTCTAAAACCAATAAGCCTAGCGCCAAAAGCACTAGAGGGCGAAATTTTTCTTCATAATTATAATACTTAAATTCTTCTATTTCTGTTTTTTCAAGTTTGTCGATTTCGTCATAAATGTCTTCCAATTTTTTATTGTTTGTGGCGCGAAAATATTTTCCACCAGTTTCAGATGCAATTTCTTTTAATAGTTTTTCATCAATCTCAACTTGAATTCTCGAGTATTGAAATTTTCCATTATTTATTGCCACAGGGGATAGCGCCATTCCGTTGCTACCCAATCCAATAGTGTATGTTTTTATGCCATATTCTACAGCAAGCTCACTAGCGGTTTGTGGATCAATAAAACCAGAGTTATTGACACCATCTGTAAGTAAAATAATGATTCTACTTTTTGCCTTACTTTCTTTTAATCGATTGACGGCTGTAGCTAGCCCCATACCAATAGCGGTACCACCTGTTATGATGGTATTGTATTTTATGTCTCTTAATGATTTGAGAATAATCCCTTTATCACTTGTAACGGGAGTTCGAGTGTAACTTTCACCCGCATATTCTACTAACCCAATTCTGTCGTTGGGGCGTCTATTTATAAATTTACTGGCCACCTTTTTTAAGGCCTCTAACCTGTTGGGTTTTAAGTCCTTGGCGAGCATGCTCGCCGAAACATCAATAGCCATTACGATATCAATTCCACGAGTTGTTTTTGTTTTTGTTGAAACATCTACAGTTTGAGGTCTTGCCATTGCAACAATAATAAGTGTAAGTGCTAAAGCTCTTAGCACAAACAAACTGTGTTTTAAAATGGGCCAAAATTGATTTCCTTTCAAAAGGCCATCAGTACTAGAGATTTCCAAAACAGCAGTTTGTTTTTTGTGCTTTAAAATGTACCATAGCAAAAGTACAGGTATGATCGAAAGCAACCAAAGTAATTCTTTATGTGTGAATTCAATTCCTTCTAGCATCACTCTTGATTATCTTTTATCAATTCAACAGAACCTAAAATACGACTTGCCATTTCGGTAGCATAAATATCATTTGACTTCCAAACCAGTACCAACTGTTGAAGTACTTTTGGGGTAGAAAACCCTAGAATTATAAAGTTGCCTTCGGCAAATTCTCCAGTATCAAAATTTAGAGATGTAGTACCATACGTTTTTAAACCTTCCTGGCCATTTGGAGTGATAAACTGCTCTGTTCTTGGAATAAGATTAACAGCGCCTTTTTTCTCTAGTAAAGAAAGCTCCTTATTGGCTACACCAACAAGATCGATGGCCTCAGAAGAGGACTTATCAGGATTATCATCTGAGCTTAGAACAGAGCTTTTTACAGTAATCTCTAAAGGGACTTTAGAGCTTTTAAAGTTAAAAATTTTAGTATTTAAATTAGCATTAAGACTATCTGTATTTACAGGCATTTGCCGTTCTAAAACTTCGGGGGTTTGAACAATAATTCCAGGTGCCCCATATTCACTTTTTACCCAGTTTTTTTGTTCTAAAAGCAATTTACTTGGGTGGCGCAACAACGTGTCCTTTGCTGTTGTAAATCCAGAATGTATTCCAAAACCAACAAAAAAAGCAATCAAAGCGCCAACAAAACAAAGCCCTATTATTTTTATTTTTCTACGCCTTTGTTTTCTCTCTATTTCTTTTTGATATTCTAAATCTTTTAATAAATCTTCTTCTGTAGGCTCTGGCAACCCCTCTTTAACATGATCTATTTCTTTGTCAATAATTTGCTTGTCCATTCTAGCGATTTCAAAGTCAGGCTTGGACTTTGCAAATTTTACAAGGTCAGCACGTTTCAAAATTTCTTGAATATTTTCAATAGTGATTTTTTTAATCAAAACATCTTTAGAGTCTTTAAGTAAATTTAGTCGAGTCACAAGCTCTACTGTTGTGCTTTCAAGTGATTGGTCGTACACTTTTTCGTTGAGATATTTTCTTAATATAAAAGTAAGATCAGAATAGTACTCTTTGATTTTTTGATTTTCAAAATAGACTTGCTCATCAAGTTTACTAAGTGCTAATTTTGCTTGTTTGTATGGTGGTAGTGCCGCTATTCTCTCTTCTTCTGTTAATGCTTTTTTTCGAAAAAAGTACCAATATAAACCGCTACCAATAACAAGAAACAAAAGCACAAAGCCCCACCAAAATTTTTCCCAAACCGACAATTGTTTTTCTACAACAATTAGAGGTTTAATATCATATAATTTTTGCTTTGTAGTATCAACAAGAACTGGCCGAACAGTTATTTGAACAGAGTCAGAGTACAAGGTTAAATCCCCAACTAATACTTTTTGTCTCGGTATGGTGTAGGCACCCGAATCAAATTGTGTAATGCCATATTTTTTTATGAGTTTTAATCTAACATCATTTAAAACAGTATCAACAGGATAACTTTCAATGACCTCCATTGGTTGAAATGTTTGTCCTTCAGGGAATAACACAAGCGCTGCGCTGTCTACCTCAGTTTCTATAGTATACAGCAACTCTTCACCAATCTTAATGGAAGTAGAATCAATAAAAGTTTTAATTTGTGCATTTCCAATAAAAGAAAACAACAAAATCAAACCCAAGACCCCAATCTTCTTATTCCATAATTTGATATGTTTTGTATTTATTGTCATTTATAAAGTCCTACGCTCTTTGTTTAAAATAGCCCAATAATTTTTTCACATAACTTTCTTCTAGCCCACAATCAAGGTAACCTGCCCCAGCTTTTTTACAGCTGCTCTTAAAATAGTCAACTTGCATTCGGTAATTTTTGGCATAATTGTCTCTTATTTTTCTTGAAGCAGTATTAATTAAAGATGAGCGCCCTGTTTCTTGATCAACCATTTGAACAACGCCTAAGTTTGGTATTTCAATTTCATTTTTATCAAAAATTCGAATACCAGTTATGTCATGTTTACCAGAGGCAATTTTTAAGTTGTGTTGATAGTTGTCATCAATAAAATCAGAAAGCATAAAAACAATAGCTTTTTTCTTCATAACATTAGATAAAAATTTAAGAGCCTCCGCAATGTTTGTTTGCTTGTTTTGAGGTTTATATTCCAATAGTTCTCTAATGATTCTTAAGACATGAGAACGTCCTTTTTTTGGTGGGATATAAAGTTCAATTTCTCCTGAAAAAAGAATGAGACCAATTTTATCGTTATTTTGTGTAGCAGAAAACGCTAGTGTTGCAGCAATTTCGGTGATGTATTCATTTTTAAATTGGCCACGAGTCCCAAAATTTTCAGAACCAGAGACATCAACCATTAGTAGCATTGTTAGTTCGCGCTCTTCTTCAAAAACCTTTATAAAAGGCTCATTGTATCGAGCCGTAACATTCCAGTCAATATTTCGAACATCATCTCCAAATTGGTATTGTCGCACTTCCGAAAAAGTCATTCCTCGTCCTTTAAAAGTAGACTGATATTCTCCACCAAAAACATGATCGGACAACCGCCGTGTTTTGATTTCAATTTTACGTACTTTTTTTAGGAGCTCTTTCGTATCCATTAGAATTGTGAGTGAGGTTTTTGAAATGCTAATTTTTGAGTTAAACTCTTTTAAGGAACCTCAATAACATTAACGATTTTGTAGATGATATCTTCTGAGGTAATATTTTCGGCCTCTGCCTCATAAGTAATTCCTATTCGGTGGCGAAGCACATCCAAGACAACAGCACGCACATCTTCTGGGATGACATATCCACGACGCTTTATAAACGCATAACATTTTGCTGCAGTAGCCAAATTAATACTTCCTCTTGGTGATGCTCCAAAAGAAATTAGGGGTTTTATTTCTTCTAAATTATAGCGTTCTGGATAGCGTGTTGCGAAGATGATATCAAGGATATATTTTTCAATTTTTTCATCCATATATACTTCACGAACTGCTTTTTGAGCTTCTAAAATTTGTTTGACACTGACCACAGGCTTGATTTTTTCAAAAGCTCCTTTTAGATTTGCTCTAACAATGAGTTGTTCGTCTTCTAATTTTGGATAATCAATCACTGTTTTTAACATAAAACGATCCACTTGGGCTTCAGGAAGTGGGTAAGTCCCTTCTTGTTCAACAGGATTTTGAGTGGCCATTACTAAAAATGGTTTTTCCAAAATAAAAGTTTCGTCACCAATGGTAACTTGTTTTTCTTGCATGGCTTCAAGCAGAGCCGATTGTACTTTTGCAGGAGCTCTGTTGATTTCATCAGCTAAGACAAAGTTGGCAAAAATAGGCCCTTTTTTGATATTGAAATCATTAGCCTTTATGTTATAAATAAGTGTTCCAACGACATCCGCAGGAAGTAAGTCTGGTGTAAATTGAATTCGACTGAAGCTGCCAGAAACTGCTTGTGATAGGGTGTTAATGGCGAGTGTCTTAGCCAACCCAGGAACTCCTTCAAGTAAAATGTGTCCTTGACCTAAAAGACCAATAAGAAGGCGTTCAATCATGTGTTTTTGACCAACAATGACTTTATTGATTTCCAATGTAAGTAGGTCAATAAAAGCACTTTGTTTTTCAATTTTTTCGTTTATCGATTTAATGTCAACGGTTTGTACATTTTCTTCCATTATTCGGGCTCTTTTAAATTGTTACTGCTAATTGCAATATGTTAAATTTATTCTGTTGAATCTGTTAATAATTGGTTAAAAATAAATATTTTTTTGAGAGATAAAAGCCTTTTGTTTTTTAAATTTATTGTTAAAAAATATCATGCCAAAAAGTTTAAACTCAAAACTAATTGCTGGAACAATGTTTTGGGGTCAATGGGGGAAAGAATTAAGCACTCAAGAAATGTGTGATTTGATTGCCTTTTTTTTTGAAAATGATATAAGTACTTTTGACCATGCCGATATCTATGGAGGGTACACAATGGAGGCTGCTTTTGGACAAGCCTTCTCTAGAAGCTCATTACAAAGAGATCAAGTTCAATTTATTTCTAAATGTGGTATACAATATATTAGTGAAAATAGATCAAATGACATCATCCATTATGATACCTCAAAAGCATATATCATTGCCTCAGCTGAAGCGTCCTTAAAACATCTTAAAACAGACTATTTGGACGCGCTTTTAATTCATCGCCCCAGCCCTCTGATGCACCCAGAAGACGTGTTGAGTGCTGCAGAAGATTTAAAGAAAGACGGTAAAATCTTAAGTTTTGGGGTGTCAAATTTTTCGTCTTCACATATGGAGTTAATGATGTCTGAAGGCCTAATAGACATTAATCAAATTGAGTTTTCAGTTGTACAACACGATGCTCTATTTGATGGGACTTTAGATAAAATAGTACAACATAAAATTACACCTATGGCCTGGGGACCACTCCGGTCATATTTCAATTTAGAAGACGATGCTAAAAAACAGCGCCTGAAAAAACTATTTTCTGAGCTTTCAACAAAATACAATTCAAGCGAAGATCAATTACTTTTGGCCTGGATTTTGAAGCATCCTTCAAAAATTCATCCCATCATTGGAACAACAAAAAAAGATCGAATTCAATCTGCTATCCGAGCACTTTCTATAAAATTATCGACTGAAGATTGGTTCAAGATTCTAGTTGCAAGCCAGGGACATAACGTTCCCTAAAGTCTATTCACATGATTAATAAACGTTTATTGATAAAAAACTTACTCGCTCATAATGATGAGAACAGTTTTTATGATAAAAAGCGACAAATTAATATTTCAGAAAAAGAGGGTAAAGCAAAATTTTTGAAGCACATTTGTGCACTTTCAAACAGTAATCCAAAGAACAATTCCTATATTATTATTGGTATTGACGACCCATCAAATGAAATTATTGGTGTAGATTTTTTTGATGATAGTAAAATTCAGAATTTAATTAATGCATATCTAGAGCATCCACCAATAATCCAATATGAAAACATTCCTTTTCCTCATCTTTCAAACGACAAAGTAGTAGGATTGGTTACAATTAGAGCAAAATCAACCAATAGCATAACAGCGCTGCGAAAGAATATTTGGAAATACTATGGTGGCTCCGTTTTTTTTAGAGACGGTAGTATGAGCATGCCAAAGGTGTTCGGTTTGCAGCTGAACGATAGCAACTCAAAAATTGTTAAAGCTATTGAACAGCACGCCCAAAATAATATACAATATACATTGGACGGCGTATTTGACTTTATGAACAAAAGAAAAGACTACAGCCCTACATATCATGTTTTTAAAGAATATTTTGTGATGTGTTGGTCGGGACAAAAGAAAGTTGTAAAAAATCAAACCTTTTATTCTAGAGTTGATATTGAGCTTATCAATGAACAGGTACGTCTTTTTTATTCTACGCTTGATGAGGTTGAAATCAATTATGATGCTAATTGTTTTCAGATTGTTGAATATGTAAATTTTGGACTAAATGGACAAAACAAATATTTAAAACTTGAAGAAACAAGTATTACTTTTTTTGATAATGCTCAATACAATATTGAAACTAAGCTATTGTTTCAACCGCCAGTTTATGATAAAAAGACCCTCCATCACATCTATAACATCAACAATACTTTGTTGGAAAAATTAAAGAAGCAAAAGATATTAAAAAAACACGAACAAGAGGATTTAAAAAATCTTCCTATCACATATTTAATTTGTCACTTCAATGGTTTCGATTTGGCGTTAAATCAGCTAGAAATGTCCAAAGCTTTATTGGCAAAATACAGCGAGGATACATACAGCTTATATAAAGAGGCTGTGCGTATTTTACGAAAAGTAAAGTACAATTAAAAAAACCCTACAATGGCAGGGTTTTTTTAATTTCATCTTTAGGATTTATTTATCTTCCACCATCCAATTCTTCCTGCCACTTTAGTAGTTTTTCCCATTTCCCTTCATAGGCCATTCTTGCTTGCTTTGGCCATGTTCCAGGATTGTGAATTCTGTAGGCTTCGCCTGCATCGTCAAGTATAGATTGACATTTTTGAACACTACAGTTTGATAAAGATTTCCAAGTTTTAATATTATTTTTATGAAAAAGCTCCTGAATTTTTGGACCAATACCCTCGACAACGGTGAGATCATTTTCTTTGATATTTTTGCCAAATATGCTTTTTGCCAGACCACTATCAAAAGCGTATGCTGTTGATGTTGTTGTTGGTGGAGTAGCTGTTGTTAGCGATTGCTTGTGTAGCGTCCTGTTTTTGTCTTTACAATCACTCAATTCTTTTTCAAGAGCTATAATTTTTTCTTGCCATTCGTCACAATTTCCACAACCTCTTTTTCCAAATAATCTTCCTAATAGATATCCAAAAATTGCAGATAAAATTCCAACGCCAAAGTGGATTAATATACATGTATTCATAGTGTTTTATTTTTTTAATTAATTATTACTTCTGTTCTTCTGTTTTGGGCTTTTCCATTTTCGGTTTTGTTTGTTGCAATAGGATCAGTTTCACCTTTTGAAATTGTTTTAATCTTTGCCCTATCAACGTTATATTCTAGTAATTTTCTTTTAGTAAACTCAGCTCTTTTTTTGCCAAGCCTCATGTTACTTTCATCAGACCATGCACTATCGGTATGCCCCACAATAGTACAACTTGCATCATCTGATGAGTTTAGATAATTAGCCAGAGCTTTTATTTTGTTTTTTTGTTTTGTATTCAAAACAGCGGTTGATTTAGTTTTCGAAAAATGAATGAGCACAGGGTCTTTCATTATACTTTCTTTCATTGTGTTTTTCTGCTTAGACCTATCATTGAGATTTTTTACCATAAACTCATATGGCCCATAAAGAATATTGTTTTGATTTGGGATAAGAGTATTATCTTTTTTACCGAAAGTAGAAATCTGGTTAGCAGACAATCCATGTTCTATTAAGAATCTTTCTATAGCTTTTGCTCGAGCGATTCCTAAATTTTCAAAATTGGATGGATTGTTTTCATCCTCTTTAAAAAACCCTGTGATATTTATACTTTTGTCTTTGTTTTTGCTGAGATGTGTAATCATTTCTTTAACACAAGACAATAAATCTTCAGAAAGAGGCTGTACTATAGCATGGTTAGATGACATAAAATTAAAATTATCATTGCTACGTATGGTGATATCACCGTCTTCAAACTTGAACGGCAATGGAGCAGAGGCATTTCTTTTTGAAGTTTCATCCACGACAGCATTTTTTGTACAATCTTCATTGCAACAGAAATGCCAATGCAGAAAAAAACCAATGATTAGGGTTGCCAAAATCCCTAATAAGTAGATTGTTTTTTTACTCATGTATTTTAGTTATTAGTTTAAATAAGTGGCACAACATTGTGCTACCGTATGTGTTTAGACACATAAAACAAAAAAAAGTCACATTATAATGTGACTTTTTTGATAATAAATAAAACACCTTACTCGCTATAAATCAAATTTAATACCTTGAGCTAAAGGAAGATCTGTTGTATAATTTATAGTGTTAGTTTGTCTTCTCATATATATTTTCCAAGCATCACTTCCAGATTCTCTACCCCCGCCAGTATCTTTTTCGCCACCAAAAGCGCCACCAATTTCCGCTCCTGAAGTCCCAATATTTACATTTGCAATCCCACAGTCACTACCAGCATGAGATAAGAACAGCTCAGCTTCTCGAAGATTATTTGTCATTATGGCTGAAGATAACCCTTGAGCTACATTGTTTTGTGAAGCAATAGCATCTTCTACTGATCCAGAATATTTTAATAGGTAAAGGACAGGTGCAAAAGTTTCATGTTGAACAATTTTAAAACTATTTTTGGCCTCTGCAATAGCAGGCTTTACATAACAACCGCTTTCGTAGCCTTTGCCTTGTAGTATGCCGCCTTCAACAATAATATTTCCACCTTCAGCAATTACGGCTTTTAATGCATTTTGATAATTTTTTACCGCATCAGTATCAATGAGTGGCCCCACATGATTTTTTTGATCCAAGGGGTTTCCAATTCTAAGCTGCTTGTAGGCTTCTACCACAGCTATTTTTACTTTATCATAGATAGACTCATGAATAATTAATCGGCGAGTTGATGTACAGCGTTGACCGGCAGTCCCCACAGCGCCAAAAACAGCACCTATAACAGTCATTTTTATATCAGCATCTGGGGTAACAATAATTGCATTATTACCACCTAATTCAAGGAGTGACTTTCCAAGGCGTTCACCCACAGTTTTTGCTACAATTCTTCCCATTCTTGTTGATCCTGTTGCAGAAATTAAGGGCACTCGCGTATCTTTCGTTAAGAGTTCGCCTACTTTATAATTACCATTTATTAAACAAGAAATTCCTTCTGGTAAGTTGTTTTTTGCAAAAACCTCGGCAGCAATTTTCTGGCAAGCTACTCCACAAAGTGGCGTTTTTTCTGAAGGCTTCCAAACACAAACATCACCACAGATCCAAGCCAATGCCGTATTCCATGCCCATACAGCAACAGGAAAATTAAATGCAGAAATAATGCCTACTATACCTAGAGGGTGGTACTGCTCATACATTCTGTGTCCTGGTCGTTCAGAATGCATTGTTAACCCATGCAATTGCCGTGAAAGCCCAACAGCAAAATCGCAGATATCTATCATTTCTTGTACCTCTCCTAGCCCTTCTTGTAGACTTTTCCCCATTTCATAAGATACCAGTTTTCCTAGTGGAGTTTTAAGTTCTCTTAAGCGTTCGCCAAATTGTCTAACGATTTCTCCACGTTGTGGCGCAGGCAGGATTCGCCATGTTTTAAAGGCTTCTGAAGCAGTGCTCATAACATTTTCATATTGCTCTGCTGTGGTTTCAGATACAGTTCCTATTTGGCAACCATCAACAGGAGAAAAAGAAGCGATTGTGTTTTTGGAAGAAAACCATTGACTTCCTGTTGAAGTACCAGAATTGTTGGCCTCAATATTTAAAGCTTGAAGGGTTTCAATTATATTAATTGTTTGTGACATCTCTATTTTATTTTGGATTATTTTTTTGTTTTACCAGTTTGTATAAGCGTTTTGACTTAATTGACTATTGTAATATTTTTTTATTCCAGTAACTTCTTTTCCTAACCATCTCGGGCGTTCGAAATCTTCATTTTCGTTAGAAAGTTCAATCTCAGCAATAACAAGTCCGCTATTGTCTTTTAAAAATTCGTCCACTTCAAATGTATGATTTTTAAAAGGAATTACATGTCTAATTTTAGCAACAACTCCTTCGCGGCAAAGCAGCATCAGTTGTTTTGCATCTTCAATATTGATTTCTTTTTCCCATTCATATCTAGAAGCGCCACTTGCAGAAGTTTCCCCTTTAATTGTAATAAATGCGTTTTGTTCACAAATACGAATACGAACAGAACGTTTTGGGTCCGAGCTTAAATACCCTTGAGTTATTAATTGTTTTTTGATGGACTCGGATTTGTAGGTCTCGTTTTTGACTAAAAATTTACGTTCGATTTCTATCACAAAAAAATAAGGTATCAATTAGAAGCCTTAAATTTACACTATGTTGAGCGATTTACCAATTCGAAAAATTATACATGTTGATATGGATGCATTTTACGCCTCTGTTGAACAAATGGATAATCCCAAATTAAAAGGATTACCACTAGCTGTTGGAGGTGGTAAACAGCGTGGGGTGGTAAGTGCAGCAAGTTATGAGGCTCGAAAATTTGGTGTACGTAGCGCTATGTCTGGAGCTTTAGCTGCTAAGCTATGTCCAGAGCTGGTTTTTGTACCCCCACGTTTTGATCGCTATAAAGAATTATCATCCCGAATAAGAAAAATATTTTTTGAATATTCCGACCTTGTAGAACCCCTTTCTTTAGATGAAGCTTATATTGATGTTACTGTAAACAAAAAGGGAGTTCAAAGTGCTTCATTGATTGCAAAAGAAATAAGAGAAAAAATTAGAAAAGAGGTGGGGCTTACGGCTTCTGCAGGGATTTCTATAAATAAATTCATTGCTAAAGTCGCTAGTGATTATAACAAGCCAGACGGTCAAAAAACAGTACCACCTGAAGAAGTTATACAATTTTTAGAAGTTTTGGACATTCGAAAGTTTCATGGTATTGGGAAAGTAACCGCAAAGAAAATGTATGAACAAGGAATTTTTACAGGGCTCGATTTGAAACAAAAATCAGCCTCTTTTTTAGAAAGTCATTTTGGAAAATCTGGAGGGTATTATTATAATGTAGTTCGGGGTATTCACCATAGCTCAGTAAAGCCAAATCGCATTCGAAAATCACTTGCTGCAGAGCGTACGTTTTCAAATAATTTAGCGAGTGAACTTTTTATTGTTGAAAAGTTAGACCAAATTGCACAAGAAGTTTCAAAGCGCTTGCTGCATCTAAAAATTGCAGGAAAAACCATTACTTTAAAAATCAAATACAGCGATTTTAAACTCCAAACGAGGAGTAAAACCTTTACTTATTATATCTCTTCAAAGGATGTGATTTTGGAACACACAAAAGAGTTACTTTTTCAAGAAAGACTCCGAAATTCTGTCAGGCTTGTTGGGATATCAATTTCCAACTTAAATAGTGAAGCTAAAGCACCAATAATATCAGAAGATATATCAGTCCAGCTTAAGTTTGAGTTTTAGTTGTTTGCTTTGACTTCTGTTACCCGAAGTGTATTAACCATTCCTTTTTCTTGAATTGGCATTGCAGCTAAACTTATGACCATATCTCCAGCTTCTAGATACCCCTTTTTTAGCGCAATTTTATTCACGTCTTCAACGGTTTCATCTGTAGACACAAATTTATCATAATAAAAAGCACGTACACCCCACAACAAATTGAGTCGAGAAATGATTTTTTTATTTGATGAAAAAACAAGGATATGAGCTTTTGGTCGCCAAGCCGAAATCTGAAAAGCAGTATACCCACTGTTTGTTAGAGTTGTGATGCCTCTTGCATTGATTTCATTAGCCATATTTGCGGCATGGTAACAAATAGACTTAGTTATGTATCGCTTTGTTTTGATGTGTGGATGTTTTTGAGGGACATGAATTAAATCTGATGTTTCTACAGATTTGATGATATCCGACATTTTTTGGATGACTTGAACAGGGTACTGTCCAACAGAAGTTTCTCCAGAAAGCATTACTGCATCTGCGCCGTCCATAACTGAGTTGGCAACATCGTTGACTTCCGCTCTAGTTGGCGTTAGGCTAGTAATCATTGACTCCATCATTTGAGTTGCAATAATAACAGGGATTCTTGCACTTTTTGCCTTCAGAACCAACTGTTTTTGAATTAGCGGGACTTCGTGTGCAGGAATTTCAACACCAAGATCGCCACGCGCGACCATCAGTCCATCGCAGTAAGCAACGATTTTATCAATATTTTCAACAGCTTCAGGTTTTTCTATTTTTGCAATAATGGGAATTTTATAGTCGCTATGTTCAGAAATAATTGCTTCAAGCTCCATTAAATCTTCTGGGTTGCGCACAAATGAAAGTGCAATCCAATCGACTTCTTGTTCAATAGCAAAGAGTGCATCTTTCTTGTCTTTTTCGGTTAGCGCTGGTTGAGAAATATTAGTATTTGGAAGATTAACTCCTTTTTTAGATTTTAGAGGCCCTCCTTGTACCACTTTAGCTTTGACTTCATCTTTCTGATTTGTGGAAACAACTTCAAAAATTAGCTTACCATCATCTAACAAAATTTGCTCGCCAGGCTTAGTGTCCATAGGGAAGCGATCATACGTCATATATACACGTTCTTTTGTGCCTTCAAATCGTGTTCCGGTTGCAAAAATAATCTCATCTCCCGGCGCTACTACAACATCATCTTTCATTACACCTACCCTTAATTTTGGGCCTTGAAGGTCCGCCAAAATTGCGGCATTATAGCCATGCTCTTCATTAATTTCACGAATAAAACGAACTCTTTTTTTTACTTCTTCATAGTCAGCATGAGAAAAGTTTATTCTAAAGACATTTACCCCAGTAGCAACCATTTTCAGCAACATTTCTTTTGAGTCTATGGCCGGGCCTAATGTGGCAACAATTTTGGTCTTTTTTCTTTTGTATGACATTAATTTAGTATTAAGTAATCTTTTGATTTTAGTTCTTCAACATTAATAGTGTAGATCATGTTTATGGCAGAGATTTTTTGTAGTTCTTGAGTTATTTTGTCATTATTGTTGCTTCCGCTACTAACTTTTAAAAAATATTCCACCTTTTGGTGTTCGTCAATTAAATAATGGGTGGTCCAGTTTTTCTCGGTTTGTTCTGAAAATAAGCCTAAATCTATTGCATTGTCTTCTACTAGACAGGTGTTTTTTATTAAATTCCAAGTGGTTTTCAAGTTTGAATTTTCCCATTCAAACAAAGAAAATGCAGCCACATTATCACTAAAGTCAACATCCTCTTTTGTGCGCTTCAATTGTGTGTTTAGAGCTTGATTTATGTAAAAAGCAAGGCGGTAATCTTCTAAGTCACAATGGATGGCAAAAAGTGAATAATTGGCGTCCACAAAATCATCTAAAACAAGCTTATGTACTGCCATGATTCAATTCAAAACTTTGCCGTAAATATAGAGATAAAACCGCAAATAGAACTTATTTATGTGACGACAAGGCCTAAAATTATTGCGAAAACGATATCGTAAAATTAGTATTTTTAGTAATTGTCTTACAATTGTATTTTGTCTTGAAGTGCAAAATATCCTCGCTGACTTACTTTTTCTTCGGCTTTTTTTCTTGATGTGGCGCGGGCTTTTGCAATCACTTTGCCATCAATTTCTAGTGTAACAGAAAAATGTTTTACTTCATCAACACCCTCGTCATGGCACCGCGAATATTTAATTCTTTTTTTCTCTTTTTGACACCATTCTACCATTAGACTTTTGTAGCTAATAACTTTACCTTCCAGTTGATTAATGTCTACATGAGGGTCAATAACGCTATCAAATATAAATTTTTCACTCATACTATATCCTCGATCCAAAAAAACAGCCCCGACAAGTGCTTCAAATAAATTTCCATGAATATTGTCTCCAAATTTTGAGTTTTCCAATTTAGAATTTAAAAGAGAGATTAAATGAAGCTCTTTTCCTATTTTATTCAAATGTGAGCGACTTACAATTTTAGAACGCATTTTTGTAAGATAACCTTCGTTTGCATCAAGAATTGATACATAAAGATAATGCGCTACAACAGCACCCAAAATGGCATCACCAACATATTCTAGGCGTTCGTAATTGAATGGATTGCCAATGTCATCTTTTTTGTTTGTAGAGCGGTGTGTAAAAGCTCTTTCGTAATAGTGAATTTTCTTTGGTTTAAATCCCAATATTGGTTCTAGGGCGTTACTAAGTTTATTGTTTTTTTTGTGGCGTAGTTTGAGTATGTTTTGAATATAGTTCAAAACCTACTCATCTAAAGTTTTAAAAACAACACAAGCATTGTGACCACCAAAACCAAAGGTATTGCTCATGGCAACGTTTACTGTTCTCTTTTGTGCCTTATTAAGAGTGAGATTTAAGCTTGGGTCAATATTTTCGTCCACTGTAGTGTGGTTGATTGTTGGCGGGACAATTCCATGTTGCATGGAAAGAATCGAAGCAATAGCTTCAATAGCTCCAGCAGCACCAAGCAGGTGTCCTGTCATGGATTTTGTAGAATTGATATTAATGTTTTTAGCATGATTACCAAACACTCTAGTAATGGCTTTTAGCTCAGCAACATCACCCAGCGGTGTTGAGGTTCCATGAGTGTTGATGGCATCAACATCTTCGGGTTTTAGTCCAGCATTTGCTAGACAGTTTTTCATCACAGCAGTAACTCCAATGCCATCTGGATGTGGAGCAGTCATGTGGTATGCGTCTGATGAAAGACCTCCACCAGCAAGTTCAGCATAAATTCTAGCACCTCTTGCCTTGGCGTGTTCGTATTCTTCCAACACAAGAGCACCAGCGCCTTCTCCTAATACAAATCCATCACGTGTAGCATCAAATGGTCTTGAAGCAGTTTCAGGACTTTCGTTTCTTGTTGAAAGGGCATGCATCGCATTGAACCCGCCCATTCCAGCTTCATTAATTGTAGCTTCACTTCCTCCTGTCACAATAACATCGCAATGACCTAACCTTATGTAATTTAAAGCATCAATAATTGCATTTGCAGAAGAAGCACAAGCTGATACAGTTGTGTAGTTTGGCCCCATAAACCCATGTTTAATAGAGATGTTTCCAGGGGCAATATCTGCAATCATTTTTGGTATAAAGAAGGGGTTGAAACGCGGTGTACCATTTCCTGTTGCAAAATTTGTGACCTCTGTTTGAAAAGTATCAATACCACCTATTCCAGCACCCCAAATTACCCCAACACGAAATTTATCAATTGTATCTAAGTCAAGTTTGGCATCTATGATGGCTTCATCAGAAGCCACCATAGCATATTGCGCAAACTTGTCGGTTTTTCTGGCTTCTTTTCGATCAAAAAAGTCAGAAACATTATAATTCTTTAGTTCACAAGCAAATTTTGTCTTGAAATGTTCTGTGTCAAAATACGTCACGGGAGCACAACCGCTTTTTCCTGCCAATAGGGCATTCCAATAGTCGTCTTTGTTATTTCCTATAGGCGTTAGTGCACCAAGTCCAGTGACTACAACTCGCTTTAAGTTCATAAAAAATTATTAATAGATATTACTTTGCTGCTTCTATGTAAGAAATAGCTTGACCAACAGTTGCAATATTTTCTGCTTGGTCATCTGGAATTTGAATATCGAATTCTTTTTCGAATTCCATTATTAGCTCTACAGTATCTAATGAATCGGCTCCGAGGTCATTTGTGAAGCTTGCTTCAGTTACTACTTCGTTTTCATCAACGCCCAATTTATCAACGATTATCGCTTTTACTCTTGATGCAATGTCTGACATAATAATTTATTTTTAAGTTTTAGTTAGGGTGCAAAAATAAAAAACTTTATTTTAAAAAGAATGAATACTCAAAAAATGTGCCGTATCTTTTTAAATATCAGAGAATGATCTATAGATTTGAGGTGATATTAAATATTTTATTCCTTTTTTTGTAGTTATAAAAGTCATAAGATTTAGAAAATAATGAAAAAAATAGCTGTTTTTGCTTCAGGGTCTGGGTCAAATGCCCAAAATATCATCGAATTTTTTCAAAAAGACTCCACTGCAAACGTGGTTTTGATCCTTTCCAATAACCCAAACGCGTTTGTTTTGGAGCGCGCCAAAGCTCTTGATGTTGATACTTTTGTTTTTAATAAAACTCAACTTTTAGAGCCAAACGGAGTTTTGAGTCGGCTATTGAACTATAAGATAGATTTTATTGTCCTGGCAGGGTTTTTATGGAAATTCCCAGAGCATCTAATTCATGAGTTTCAGGATAAAATTGTGAATATTCATCCAGCATTATTGCCAAACTTTGGCGGAAAAGGGATGTATGGAATGCATGTACACAATGCTGTGGTTGAGGCAAAAGTCAAAGAAACGGGGATTACTATTCATTATGTTAACTCAAATTATGACGAAGGTGCTATTGTTTTTCAAGCCAAATGTATTGTTGATAGCGATGACACCCCAGAAGATGTTGCAAAAAAAATACATCAACTCGAAATGGCGCACTTTCCTATTGTTATAAAAGATCTTTTGACAAAGAATGGCTAAATCAAAACAGAAATATTATACTGTTTGGAAGGGGCATCAAACAGGTGTTTTTGACACATGGACTGATTGTCAGTTGCAAATAAAGAATTTTCAAGGCGCGCAATACAAGTCTTTTTTATCTTTAGCGTTGGCGCAAAAAGCATATAAAGGGAATTATGAGGATTATATTGGTAAAAATAAAAACAGAAAAGAGACACTCTCTCTCGCCGAATTAAATAAAATAGGTCATCCAAATTTTAATTCTATTGCTGTTGATGCTGCTTCTAGCGGGAACCCTGGTGTGATGGAATATCGTGGTGTCGATACAAAAACAAAGACATCACTCTTTTATAAAGGACCATTTCAAGAGGCTACCAACAACATTGGAGAGTTTTTGGCCTTGGTGCATGGTTTGGCATTATTGAAAAAAGAAAATAGCGATAAAATTTTGTACACAGATTCTAGAACAGCGATGAGTTGGGTTAAGAAAAAAAAGTGCAACACAAAATTGCAGCGAACCACAAAAAACCAACCTCTTTTTGAGCTTGTATCTCGAGCAGAAATGTGGCTAAAAAACAATTCTTTTACAACCAAAATTGTTAAATGGGAAACCAAAGCATGGGGTGAAATCCCAGCAGATTTTGGAAGAAAATAGAGGATATTTTAGAGTTTTTTTTATTTCATTAAGCCTAGAAATTTCCGTAACTTTGTCATTTAATTTCTAAGAAGCTTTCATGAGTAAATTATTGATTGTTGGGACTGTTGCATTTGACGCTATTGAAACACCCTTTGGCAAAACCGATAAAATTCTTGGGGGCTCTGCGCCCTACATTGGACTTTCGGCTTCACAATTTAATGTGGAAAGTGCTATTGTATCTGTTGTAGGAGGTGATTTTCCAGATGAGTATTTGGAACTTTTAAGACACCACAATATTGATATTTCTGCAGTAGAAATTATATCTACTGATAAAACATTTTTTTGGTGTGGTCGTTATCACAATGATATGAACACAAGAGACACTTTGTCTACGGAGCTCAATGTTTTATCTGATTTTCAGCCAGTTGTGCCAGATAATTTTAAAGATTCAAGCGTTGTCGTACTAGGCAATCTACACCCCCTAGTTCAATCAAGTGTTTTAGATCAAGTTGAAAATAAAAATGCACTAGTTATACTGGACACCATGAATTTTTGGATGGATAACACTCTAGAAGATTTAATGCAAGTTATTAAAAGAGTTGATATTATAACCATAAATGACGAAGAAGCAAGACAGCTGACTAATGAAAGTTCGTTAGTAGTAGCTGCACGAAAGATTCACGTGATGGGTCCAAAATATGTTGTTATTAAAAAAGGAGAACATGGGGCTTTATTGTTTAATAAAGAGAATGTATTTTTTGCGCCAGCACTTCCTTTAGAAGAGGTTTTTGATCCAACCGGCGCTGGCGATACATTTGCAGGAGGATTTGCAGGGTTTTTGACAAAAACAAATGATTTTTCTTTTGAAAACATGAAAAAAGCGGTCATATACGGTTCTGCATTAGCCTCTTTTTGTGTAGAAAAGTTTGGCACTGAAAGAATGTGTAATTTAGATCCTAAAGAAGTCTTTCGTCGACTTCAATTATTTAAAAATTTAACCCAATTTGATATAGAACTTACCAAAAAAATATACTAATTTAAAGCATAAATGTTAGATTTTAAAATACAAACCACCCACAACACCACCCTCACACATGAGTGATGCAATTAAACATGAGTGTGGCATAGCCCACATACGCCTTTTAAAACCCCTAGAGTATTACAAAGAAAAATACGGTACAGCTTTCTATGGCATCAACAAAATGTACCTAATCATGGAAAAGCAGCATAATCGAGGACAGGATGGTGCTGGTTTTGCGAGTATAAAATTAGACATGAACCCTGGGGAGCGCTACATAAGCCGAGTGCGATCTGTGGCACAGCAACCCATTCAGGATGTTTTTGAACAAATTAATCATCGAATTAACGATGTATTGGAAAAACAGCCTGATTGTGTAAATGATATTGCAACCCAAAAAAAGCTTGTTCCGTATCTGGGCGAAGTCATGTTAGGCCATGTACGCTATGGGACTTTTGGTAAAAACAGCGTTGAGAGTGTTCATCCTTTTTTAAGGCAAAACAATTGGATGCATCGCAATTTGATTCTTGCAGGAAATTTTAATATGACCAATGTTCGTCAATTGTTTAGCAATTTAGTAGAAATTGGCCAGCACCCAAAAGAATATACAGATACAATTACAATCATGGAAAGAATAGGCCATTTTCTAGATGATGCAGTATCTAAAATGTATAAAAAACTTAAAAGAGAAGGGTACACCAAAATGGAGTGTTCGCCATTGATTGCAGAACGTCTAAGTATAAAAAAGATTTTAAAAAAATCTGCAAAAAATTGGGATGGCGGTTATGCTATGGCAGGTATGATTGGTCATGGTGATTCTTTTGTTTTGCGCGATCCTGCAGGGATTCGACCAGCATATTACTATATTGATGATGAGGTTGTGGTAGTCGCTTCTGAGCGGCCTGTTATTCAAACTGTTTTTAATGTGCCTTTTGAATCTGTGGAGGAACTTCCACCAGGTCATGCCATAATTACTAAAAAATCTGGCCGAACAAAAATCAGTAAGATTTTGGAACCAACAGACCGCAAGGCATGCTCTTTTGAGCGTATTTATTTTTCGAGAGGAAGTGATGCAGAAATCTATAAAGAACGCAAAATGCTAGGGAAATTGATTGTCCCTGAAGTTCTAAAGCATATTGATAATGACATAAAAAATACAGTATTTTCATTTATTCCAAATACAGCAGAGACCTCATTTTTTGGCATGGTAGAGTCTGTAGAGGCCTTTTTAAATAAAACAAAAACGCAGGAAATATTAAAAGGCAAACGATCTTTATCTGCAGAAAAAGTGACTCAAATATTATCACAACATACACGCATAGAAAAGATTGCTATTAAAGATGTTAAATTGAGAACCTTCATTACAGAAGATAGTAGTAGAGATGACTTGGTGGCACACGTATATGATATTACTTATGGTGTTATAAAAAAAGAAGATAATTTAGTTATAATTGATGATAGTATCGTACGTGGGACAACACTAAAGAAGAGTATTCTTAAAATGCTAGATCGTCTTTCTCCAAAGAAAATTATTGTGGTTTCATCTGCACCTCAAATACGCTATCCAGATTGCTATGGTATTGATATGGCAAATTTGGAAGGGCTTGTTGCTTTCCGTGCGGCACTTGCGTTGCTGAAAGACCAAAATAAAATGAAACTTGTTGAAGAGGTATATAGCAAATGTAAGGCGCAAGAAAATTTAAGCGATCATGAGGTAAAGAATTTTGTAAAAGAGATATATGCCCCTTTTACAGCAGAACAAATTTCAGCTAAAATTTCAGAATTGTTGAGCGACAAAGAAATTAATGCAGAAGTGGTGATTATATTTCAAACGATAGAAAATTTACACAAGGCATGCCCTCAAAACTTAGGAGATTGGTATTTTACAGGCAATTATCCAACAGACGGAGGAAATAGAGTTGTAAACCAAGCGTTTATTAATTTTTATGAAGGAAAAAATGAGCGTGCTTACTAAAAAGATGCATTTCATCTAAAAAAAATGCATTTCATCTAAAAAAAAAATCTGGTTAACTAAATTAAGTATATATTTGAATCACCATAACATAAGTAGGTTAAGTTCATGGTAGATTTGGGGCAAAAAAGGTGAACATCTGTTCACCTTTTTTATTTTACAACGTTTTAAAAGTTTTTACTTTGCTGCTTCAAATCGTTTCGCAACTTCATTCCAATTGATAACATTGAAAAACGCATTGATATAATCTGGGCGTCTATTTTGATAATTTAAATAATAAGCATGTTCCCAGACATCAAGCCCCAAAATAGGTGTACCACCACAGGATACTCCTGGCATAAGTGGATTGTCTTGATTTGGTGTAGAACAAACTTCTACTTTTCCACCTTTATGAACACAAAGCCAAGCCCATCCAGAACCAAATTGTGTAGCAGCCGCAGTAGAAAAAGCAGTTTTAAATGCATCGACTGAGCCATAAGCATCCACAATAGCATCTTTTAAGCCTCCTGAAAGCTCTCCTTTGTCGTTAGGGTCCATAATGTTCCAAAACAAACTGTGATTATAAAAACCACCACCATTGTTTCGGACTGCACCATTAGACATGTCTAGGTTTCCTAGAATAGATTCAATACTTTCATTTTCAAGTGCGGTTCCTTTAATTGCAGCATTCAATTTTGTAGTATATCCATTGTGATGTTTAGAATGATGTATTTCCATTGTTCTTGCATCAATGTGAGGCTCTAAAGCGTCGTATGCATAGTTTAGTTTTGGTAATTCAAAAGCCATATGTATTTGTTTTAAGGATTAAATATTTTATGTCAAATTTACAATTTTCAATCTATATTTAATGATGTATGTAATTAAGATTGCTTATTTTGGTATAAATTTAATTTAGTGTTAGCATCGAGTTTTAAGATATATAATGCTTCTGCAGGAAGCGGTAAAACATATACTTTAGTTAAAGACTATTTAAAAATTGTTTTGACCTCTAGTGCTTACTTGCCTCATCGTCATGTCCTTGCAATTACGTTTACCAATAAGGCTGTTGACGAAATGAAAAATCGAATTGTATCAGCTCTGCTACGTTTTTCATCACAAGAAATTTTAGAGACAAAAGATGATTTATTTTCCGATTTAGTCAAAGAGCTCGATAAAACTCCAAAATTTATTCATCAGAAATCAAAACAATTAATTCAGAAAATTTTACATAATTATGGCGGATTTGAAGTTTCAACAATAGATAAATTCAATCAGCGTCTTATAAGAACATTTGCTTATGACTTGCATCTTCCTGTAAACTTTGAAGTTGAGCTAGATACTGATATGTTATTGCAAAAAGCGGTAGATCAAGTGATTTCCAAAACAGGAAAAGAAGAAGCGCTGACACGTGTTTTACTCGACTATGCCATTGAAAAATCAGACGATGATAAAAGTTGGGATATTGCTCTAGATTTATTTAAATCTGCAAAACTTCTGACACAAGAAACCGCCCTTCCTTACTTGGAACTTTTGTCCAATCAAAAGCTAGGCTCTTTTGATGCATTGAAAGCAAAAGTAAACAAGGAGTACAAAACCATTGCGCATCAAACAGCAGAAGCAGCTACACAAATTTTAAAACTAATAAATGAAAAAGGGGTCAGTTTTACAGATTTTACAAGAGGTTCTCTTCCAAAACATTTTTCTTCCTTAGCGGCTAAAAAATTTGACATTAAATTTGATACAGTTTGGCAAAAAAATATTGAAACAACGTCATTATATTCAAAAAAAACACCAGCTGATATTTGTCAAAAAATTGATGCTATGCGTCCAGATTTGGTGGCTGCATTTAAGAGTACAAAAAAAGCAGTTTATCTCTTGCGATACTTTAAGAATATAAAAAAGAATCTAACCCCGCTTTCAGTTTTAACGCTTATTCAAAATGAAATTAATATTATAAAAGAGTCTCAAAATCTCCTTTTAATTTCAGAATTTAATACCATAATAGGAAAAGAAATTAAAGAACAACCAGCCCCTTTTATTTATGAGCGTATTGGCGAAAAGTTTAACCATTATTTTATTGACGAATTCCAAGACACATCAGAACTTCAGTGGGCAAACTTAACCCCTTTGATGATTAACACTCTTGCTTCAGAAAACGGTAGCATTTTGTTGGTAGGCGATGCAAAACAGTCGATTTATCGCTGGCGTGGAGGCAACCCCGAACAGTTTATCAATCTAAAAAACAACATTCACGATTTGCCTGTTAAGGCTAGTGTTTCAGATTTACCAGTGAATTATAGAAGTACAAAGAAAGTTGTAAAATTCAATAATGATTTCTTTTCTTATTGCTCGAAAGTCATTTTTTCGGACATTTCCCATGGTAAACTTTATGATGAGGCGACTCAAGATTTTCATAAAAAGAAAAAAGGCTATGTTCATCTTTCTTTTTTAGACCTTGAAAAAGGCGCAGATAAAAATTTACTTTATGCTGATGAAGTTTATAAAACAATTAAAAAGTACAAGGCTTCAAGCCCCCTTGCGTCTTATAAAGATATTTGCGTATTAGTACGAAAAAGAAAAGAAGGTGTGGCTGTTGCCAATCATTTAATTTCGAAAGGACTTGATATCATTTCAAATGAAACATTATTAATTACAGAATCTAATGAAGTTCAGCTGATAATTAATGTCTTTTCATATCTTCAGGATACTACTAATTCTGTTGCCAAATTGAATGTTTTAAATTACTTAATTGATAAACACAAAATTGAAGATGGGCATCAATTTAGATTGAATTTTTTATCGTTAAATTCTTTTTCATTTTTTGCAGGACTAGCTCAGTTAGACATTAATTTTGACCCTCGTGCTGCTATTCAATTTTCTGTGTATGAGCTTGCAGAATATATTGTAACAACATTTGATTTAGTTAAAGACACGAACGCACATGTTCAGTTTTTTTTGGACATAGTATTTGAATTTTCTCAGAAACAGTCCTCCGATATATCACAATTTCTGGTATATTTTGAGCAAAAGAAAAGTTCTCTTAGTATAGTTTCTCCAAAAGGTCTGGACGCGGTACAAATTATGACTGTACATAAATCCAAGGGTCTTGAATTTCCAGTTGTTATTTTCCCTTTTGCAGAGCTTGATATTTATAAAGAAATAGAGCCAAAAGAATGGATGCCTACTGCTCACTTACATGAAGATTTTCCGTTTTTTCTAATGAATTATAACAAAGATTTTAAACACTATGGAGCTGAGGGGGAAGCCAAATACATTAAACATCAGTCAAAATTAGAATTGGATAATATTAATTTGCTCTATGTAACCTTAACACGAGCTGCAGAACAGCTCTATATTATTGGAAACGCATCGGGAGCCTCCAAATTAGAAGATGATTTTAAAACCTATTCAGATTTATTGATAGGCTTTCTTAAGGCAGAGGGCGAATGGACTGATGGTGTTTTGTCTTACAGTTTTGGTGAGATAGAGGCCATTGATTTAGAGGATGATTCAAAAATTCCTATGACACCTCAAAAGAAATTTATTTCAACTCCAAAACATCAGTTGAATGTTTCAATGGCAACAAAGGCAGATTATTTTTGGGACACCACTCAAAAAGATGCTGTAGAAAAAGGAAATTTAATTCATCTTTTATTGTCAAAAGTATATTTGCCATCAGACATTCAAATGGTCCTAAATACTGCAATAGATGAGGGGTTAATTTCTCAGACACAAAGTGAGGAACTTTGTCAAATTATGGAGTCTGTAGTTTTTCATCCACAACTTAAATCTTATTTTAGCACAGATATTGAGGTTTATAATGAGCGAGAAATCATGACGAGCACAGGTCAAATTATAATTCCAGACCGATTAGTTATTACTCAAGCAAAATGTGCTGTAATAATAGATTATAAAACTGGAGCTTATTATGACAAACACCAGCATCAGTTAGAAAATTATGCATCAATTATTAAGCAAATGGGCTATAAAATTGACAAAAAAATATTGGTTTATATTCACCCAGAACTAAACCTAAAATTATACAATTAAACGAAACTTATGTATAAAACCATAAAACACCACCTAAAACAAGAGCTCGAAAACATAAAAGAGCAAGGCTTATACAAAGAGGAACGCATCATTGTGTCTTCTCAAGGGGCTGAAATTACATTAGAAACAGGACAAACAGTTTTAAATTTTTGTGCTAATAATTATTTAGGACTCGCCAATCATCCAGAAGTAATTCAGGCAGCAAAAGACACAATGGACACCCATGGATTTGGAATGGCCTCTGTTCGATTTATTTGTGGAACTCAAGACATTCATAAAAAGTTAGAACAAAAAATAGCATCATTTTATCAAACAGAAGATACGATACTGTATGCTGCAGCTTTTGATGCCAATGGCGGCGTTTTTGAACCTTTGCTAACAGATCAAGATGCTATAATTTCGGACAGTTTAAATCATGCTTCAATTATTGATGGAGTTCGCTTGTGTAAAGCAAAACGTTTTCGTTATAAAAATAACGATATGCAAGACTTGGAGACACAACTAAAAGCCGCAAATGACAGCGAGGCACGATTCAAAATAATAGTTACTGACGGCGTGTTTTCGATGGACGGTCTTGTAGCGCCTTTAGATAAGATTTGTGATTTAGCAGAAACATATGATGCTTTAGTAATGATTGATGAGTGTCATGCCGCAGGATTTATTGGAAAAACAGGTATAGGGACTTTAGAGAAGAAAAATGTCCTGGGTCGTATAGACATCATAACAGGAACATTGGGTAAGGCACTTGGGGGTGGTATGGGTGGATATACAACAGGTAAAAAAGAAATAATAGAGATGCTTCGGCAACGCTCAAGACCTTATTTATTTTCAAATTCTTTAGCCCCAGCATTGGTAGGGGCCTCTATAAAAGTTTTTGATTTGCTAACAAATGACACGAGATTACGCGATAAACTAGAAGAAAATACAACCTATTTCAAAAGAAGCCTTCAATCTCTTGGGTTTGATATTATTGATGGAGATTCTGCAATCGTGCCAGTAATGTTATATGATGCAAAATTGGCACAGAAAATGGCCAATATGTTATTAGATGAAGGGATTTATGTTATTGGCTTTTTCTTTCCTGTTGTGCCAAGAGAAAAAGCTAGAATTCGAGTTCAACTTTCGGCAGCTCATGAAAGACATCATTTAGACATCGCAATACAGGCTTTTAAAAAAGTTGGGGACGCCCTCAATATTATCTCATAACTTACTGATTATTAGTTTTTTTACTCAAAAAGCATAATTTATTAGCATTATATTTGTTTAGTGAATTTAACATGTTACTTTTGCACTGAATTTAACTTATAAAAAAATTAAATAAATTATGAAAAATTTAAAAAGTTTAGCTCTCACTTTTATGCTTGTAACTTTTGTAGCAAATGTAAATGCACAAACAGAAGACAATCCATGGCAAATTTCTGTAGGAATAAATGCAGTTGATTTTTACCCTGTTGGAGAGCCCTCTCCTCAAGGAGAATTGTTTGATGAGTTCTTCAATGCTACAGGCCACTGGAATATTTATCCATCAATAACTTCATTTGGTTTTAGCAAATACTTGGATGATAACTTCTCATTTGGCGTTACAGGGTCTTTTAATGTAATAGAAAAATGGGGCTCTAATTCTACTACCAACGAAACCATAAAGGTGAGCGAATTAAATTATTATGCTCTTGATGGAGTTGTAAAATATAGCTTATCAGAGATTTTAGGATTAGACAAAATTGAACCATTTGTTGGTTTAGGTGGTGGTTATTCTTGGCTTCAAGAAGGTCCATATAATAATAATGCTGGAGGAGATGCAGATGCTAATATTGGTTTTGCAACAGCGAATGGTACTGTAGGTCTTTCATATTGGTTATCTGATAATATTGGTTTAACATATCAATCCAGCTATAAGCACACTTTCCAAGATTATGGTACAACACATTTTCAACACTCTTTAGGTCTTTCATTAAATTTTGGAGGGACAGATACTGATGGTGATGGAATCTATGACAAAAAGGATGCATGTCCAGAAGTACCAGGTTTAGAAGAATTTAACGGTTGCCCAGACACAGATGGCGATGGTATTCAAGATTCAGAAGATACATGTCCAGAAGTTGCTGGTTTAGCAGAATTCAATGGTTGTCCAGATACAGATGGCGATGGTGTTTCTGACAATAAAGACAATTGTCCAGACGTTGCGGGTCTTGCTGACCTAAATGGTTGTCCAGATGCAGATAATGATGGTGTTGCCGATGCTGAAGACAAATGTCCTACCGTTGCAGGAGATGCAGCAAACGGAGGATGTCCTTGGCCAGATACTGACGGTGATTCAGTTTTAGACAAAGACGATGAATGTCCAAATGAAGCAGGTACAGTTGCAAATAATGGTTGCCCTGAGGCACCAAACGAAGAAGTACAAGCTCAGTTGACAAGCTATGCAAGAACAATCAACTTTGATACAGGAAAATCTAATATTAAGGATGCTGCAAACGAAACACTTCAAGCAATAGTAGCAATCCTTAAAGAATATCCAAAAGCAAATTTTGTTGTAGAGGGACATACAGATAGTACAGCGTCAGAGAAATTTAATCAAAAACTTTCTGAGGCAAGAGCAGCAAAAGTTGTGTCTTACTTAACCTCTAATGGTGTTGACGCCTCAAGACTAACATCCGTTGGATATGGTGAAACAACACCAATCGCTTCTAATGACACAAGAGCTGGTAGAGCAACGAACAGACGTGTTGAGGTAAAATTGGCGAATTAATTTTTTAATCCTCAAAAATAAATTTAAAAACGCTTCGCTTTTGCGAGGCGTTTTTTATTTTTAGGGGATGGAAAGCTTCATTTCAGACATACTCAAAGAACTGAAAAATCAAGAGAAAGATTTCTCAAGATTAACCTTTATACTTCCAAACAAACGTGCGGGCCTGTTTTTGAAGCAAGAATTATCAAATTATATTGATAAGGCAAGTTTTTTACCAGAAATATGTTCCATTGAATCCTTTATTGAAGAGCTATCTCAGTTGAGAAAAATAAGTTCAATAGAGCTTCTTTTCGAATTTTATAGTGTTTATAAAAGCCTTACACCAAAGGACAAAGTAGAACCGTTTGATCAATTTTCAAAATGGGCTACTATTGTAGTACAGGATTTTAATGAAATTGACAGATACTTAGTTTCTCCACCAAAAATATTTGATTATATCAGCGAAGTTCAAAAAATAAACCATTGGTCTTTGGATCCCAATCCCACCAAAATGATAAAAGGGTACTTATATTTTTGGCACCAAATAAAAGAATATTATTTCAGTCTCAACCAACAATTGGTAAACAAAGGTGTTGGATATCAGGGTCTAATGTATAGAGCTGCTGTAGAAAACCTAGAGGATTACATTCAACATACGAGTCGAGGCGAACATATATTTTTAGGTTTTAATGCCCTTAATTCTTCAGAATCTATCATTATTCAAGAGTTGTTACACCAACAGCGTGCACAAATTTATTGGGATATAGACCAAATTTTTTTAGACAGTCCTATTCACGATGCAGGGCATTTTATACGACAATACAAAAAGGAGTGGCGGTTTTTTAAAACACATAAATTTAATTGGGCTACAAAAAATTATCAAAGTCATAAAAAAATTCATATTACCGGTACCCCTAAAAACATTAGTCAGGTTAAATATATTGGAGAGCTTCTGGATGATTTATATAAAGAAAATACTCTTGAAAACACCGCTTTAGTCCTAGCAGACGAGTCCTTACTCTTGCCAATTTTAAATTCGATTCCAAAACAAATTGAGAACATCAATATTACAATGGGCTTGCCACTACGTCAAATTCCATTTGCTTCTTTTATTGAACAATGGTTTCAACTTCACAAGACTTCTATTGGAACCTATAACCATAAAGATGTGATTGGGCTTTTATCTCACCCTTTTATTGCACCATTTTTTAGAAACCACACCATTGAACTCAATAGTGTTTTTAAGACCATTAAGCATCAGAACTATACGCTAGTTACTTTAAGTCAATTAATTGGTTTTGCCCCTAAATTAGAGTCAAAGTTTAAGCTTATTTTTGAACCTTGGAATAACCAACCTAAACATGCTTTAAAACAACTTAAAACCCTAATTTTTGAGCTAAAGAAATCTTACGAAGCACAAAAAGGGAAACAGTTTTTACCTAAAGAATATTTATTAAGATTCTTAGAATTATTCAATCAAATTGAACATTTAGATGCAACGTATTCCTATATCAATTCAATAAAGACGCTTCATGGTTTGTATCAAGAATTATTAAATAAAGAAACTTTAGACTTTAAAGGAGAGCCACTCAAAGGATTGCAAATTATGGGGATGTTGGAATCACGTGTTTTAGATTTTGAAACGGTTATTTTAGTTTCTGTAAACGAAGGGATCATCCCTGCAGGAAAAACACAAAATTCTTTTATACCTTTTGATGTTAAGATAGAAAACCGCTTGCCAACATATAAAGAAAAGGACGCAATATATACGTATCATTTCTACCGACTTTTGCAGCGCGCTAGAAATATTCATCTTGTTTACAACACAGAACCAGACGTATTGAATGGAGGTGAGCCAAGTCGATTTCTTGCGCAACTACAATTTGAAGGGCTTCACAACCTCACACATCAAATTGTTGTTCCAAAAATTTCAATGCAAAATTTAAAACTGCAAGAAGTTGTAAAAACGCCGCAAATTATTGAACAATTAAAATCTATTGCAGTAGAGGGTTTTTCTCCATCATCGCTAGGGCAATATATAAGAAATCCTATTGATTTTTATAATTACAAGATTCTTGAGATAGATCAGCCCAATGAATTAGAAGAAACCATTGAGGCCAGTACTTTTGGTAGTGTAATTCATTTTACTTTAAAAGAATTTTACTCCAATTTTATTGGTCATAAATTAGAGGTTTCTAAACTTGAAGCCCTTAAACCAAAAATTCAAGATACAGTATATCGTTTTTTTAAAAAACTTTATAAAAAAGGGGATCTTTCTATAGGTAAAAATTTTATAAGTTTTGAAATTGCGAAACGGTATATTCATAATTTTATAGATGAAGAAATTCGGTTCATTAAAGAAGGTAATGAAGTCCTAATTCAATCTATTGAGGAGACTGTGGAATTTGATTTTCAATATTCTGAGTTTGAATTTCCGATAAAATTAAAAGGGAATGTCGATCGTATTGATATTTGCAATGGGACTCAGCGCATTATTGATTATAAGACTTCAAAAGTTTCTCAAATAGATTTGAACGTAGTTGATTGGGGTTATATCACAAAGGACTACAAGAAGCATAACAAAAGTTTTCAGGTTTTGATGTATGCCTATATTTTAAGCAAAAGTCAACCATTTGAGGGGCCAATGGAGGCTGGGATTTTATCATTTAAAAATTTAAAAGCTGGGGTTATAAATTTCACTAAAAAGAATAAACCTGGATTGGAAGCTTCTAAGCAACAATATATCACGTCTGAGGTTTTACAAGCTTTTGAAAATGAGTTGAAAAACCTACTTCTCGAACTGTTTAATTCTAATATTTCATTTATTGAAAAAGAAATATGATTGTAAAGACATTAAATAAAGAAATCAAAAGAGAAAAAAATCGTTCTATTATATATGATTTGTTTTATAATGATACCATCCAAAAAGCACCACTGATTATTTTTTGCCACGGTTACAAAGGGTTTAAAGATTGGGGTGCATGGAATTTATTGGCAGAAGCATTTGCTTCACAAGGTATTGCTTTTTTAAAGTTTAATTTTTCTCATAATGGAGGAACTGCGACTCAGCCCATAGATTTTCCCGACTTGGCCGCTTTTGCAGAAAACAACTATTCTAAAGAGCTTGATGATTTAGATTGTATTATCGAAATGGTTGTCAATAGCTATAAAAATCATAGAGCATTAGACGTTGAAACCCTTATTTTGATGGGTCACAGTAGAGGTGGAGGGATTGTTACAATTAAAACATCAGAAGATTCTCGAGTAAAAAAACTAATCACCCTAGCAGGAGTAAGTGATTATAAATCAAGATTTCCACAAGGGGAAGCACTAAAAATCTGGCAGGAAAAAGGGGTGTATTTTATTGAAAACAGTCGAACAAAACAAAAAATGCCACACAACTATCAGTTTTATCAAGATTTTATGGCTAATGAAAATCGATTAAGTATCGAAAAATCAGCTACAAGAATTAGTATACCACATCTGATTATTCATGGAAGTTCGGATACTGTTGTACCTTTTTTAGAAGCAGTTCAATTAAATTTATGGAGCAAAACAAGTATCATTTATAAAGTTCCAGGAGCAAACCATGTTTTTGGAGCAAAACATCCGTGGGAACACCCAAAAATGTCACGAGATTTGGAGCTTGTTTTTTCAGAAACATTGGATTTTATTAACAATTAGCTCTACTTCTTAAAAAAAATGTCATTTATCTGATAATTTTTTTGGTATTACCGAAGTAATTTTTGTAATTTGGACTAAAATAAAATTATATTATGGGATATTCATTCAAAAATAGCAAAGGAAAAACGTATTATTTACACACTAAAGACGTTGTCTTGAAAGGTGGAAGAAACCAAACAATTTATTATTTCGCAAAAGATGAGCGTTCAAACTCATGTGATCTTCCTGCTGGAAAAAAGATTGTTGAAAACGAAAAAACTGGTCTTCCATTTGTGAAGAAAGCATAATACGTTTCCGAAAACAATTAAAAAACCCACTCAATTGAGTGGGTTTTTTTGTACCTTACAATCATTCACTGATGTAAAATTGTTTTTTAACTTTTTACATTGATCGAACAACAGGGGCGCCTAATATTCCACTGACGCAATATTGCCCAGTCAAGTTTATAAGCTCTGTAAACATTTCTGCTCTTTGTTGTCCTAGTTGCATATGTGCTTGTGCACCTTCGGGGCCATTATATATTTCTGTAATTCCATAGAGTGTATGACCCGTTTCTCCACTGGTTGGATCTAGTGGATTGTTGAACTCTGGACTTTTCATTACGGCATAACATAGAACAATAGGCTCTACATCTCCATCGATATGATGTGTTTCACGCATAAATGACTCATGTGTGTTTAGAAAGGCTTCCATTCTTTCGGTGTCATTATTTGGCACTTTATACGCCACATGAAACCCCACACAACCTGTTTTAATTTTCATAATATAAAGTTTAATTTTGGTTTGTTCCAAATATACAGAAATTTACTTGCAAAATAAAATTAATAAAAACACCTAACGAACAATAAAATTACACCAACATGATTTAAGAAAAAGCTAAAAAGCCAAATAAGCGGCATAATTTTTATAATACTACAAATAATTTAATTATAATTTAACAAATTTTATTTTTTTTAACTTTATTATTGTACAATATTTAAAAATAATTAATTATGGTTAAAGATTTCATATATAAATGGTACCCTGTTATTCTTGCATTCATATGCCTTGTTTATTCGGTATCATTAGGGTTTTTAGGTAAAGTTGAGGAGGCGCAATATTCAGCTCATTGGCCCGGGACAATTTTACTATTCGCAATAGCCATAAGACAAAGAAGAAAATAATGGACTTAGGTATTTTTATTATAGGGTTTATAATTTTTGTTGTTTATGTTTATTTTTTAGTTTGGAACATATTCTATGGCACAAAAAAACAAAGAGAAGAAAATAATTATAACCAAGAAGTAGATAATATTGATAGCGACGGAATGGGTAACTTTAGTCGTTTCGGAAATTAAATCTCACCATCACTACTAAAAGCGAAGATGAATAAAGCCGAGAGTAAGAGTAGTTTTTTCATTATTTAATTATTATCAATGTAACGCATCCCTTCAACACCTTTGCTCAAAATTACATCTATTTTGGCATCAGTTTTATTTTCATTTTTGAGATAAACAGTTTCATTTTTGTCAATATAAATTTTTGTTTTTCCCTTAGCGCCCAATCCAAAACTTTGAGTGATTGCTCCTGAATTTTTATCAATTGCTTTTACGATGACTGTAAAGTTTGATTTATTTTTAAGTTGAGCAGAATAGTTTTTACCATTGTACTCCCCCAAAATAAACGTTTGATTTGCAGGAACTGTAAGTCCCGATTTAAAGGATGAACACGAAACTATTAAGAAAGCAGAGAGTAAGAGTAGTTTTTTCATTTTAGTTGTTTTGAAAGTGGATAAATGCTATAATTCCGATTGTTATACTCCCAAGTGTTCTTGCTAAAAATTCAAATTGGCTCATTGGTGGGCCTTGATACCCAAAAGTATATAGAAAGTTTAATACACAAACTACAATAATCAGTATTAGTAATGCTTTTTTCATTTATATCACTATTAATTAAAACTTAATTAATTTTCTTTCAATTAAAACTAATAATGAACTCATCGTAAAAATAATTAAAGCAGGAATATGTTTGTAAAAACTATCGCCTACCCTAAAATGCATCAACAATGCAACCACCATTATTAATGCTATTATGCTTGCAGTAGGAATTACTAACTTTTTTTTAATTATGCCAAATAGCAATAATATGGAGGCAATTACCTTAACAGTTCCAACTAAATAAAACAAATTCTTGTCGAGACCATAAACCAAAAACTCTTCCATTAAAGTCGACGCATCATTACCCCTAAAAGATGTAGGCTTATGTAATCTGAATAACCACACATTCAAAATTGTGCCTGAAATTATAAATATAAATATTGCTGACACCCTTTTCATCTTACTTTTATTTTCAATAAAACTAACAAAAATATTTAAAATATTAGTCCAAGTTTGACACATCTTAGCGCAGTAGCTTTGGAACAAAGCGTGTTGAGAAAACAACTAAAAGCAAATGTCTGTCAAATGTCTGTCA
>CBFHNG010000019.1:33799-35432 GCA_965657165.1 Flavobacteriaceae bacterium | reverse complement strand
GACAAAAATAATCTAACATATTTTGACAATAGCACTAAAGAATGGTTTGACTATAATTATTTTCCAAATGAAACTCAACCAACACCAAGACGTTTAGCTATTAGTAAGGTAATAGAGTCTGATTTATATGTTTTTGGTGGTTTTCAAAAAAAAATAAATGAGCAATTGGATGTATATACAGAACATTTGCAAGATCTATGGCGATTAGATTTAAATTCTCATGTCTGGGAATACTGCGGCGAAACAACTATTTCCGATTTATTAGATAAAAAAATAGATTTAAACCACGTAAAAATAGTTCCATACAAAGAGAATCATTTATTAATAACGAAACAAAATTGTTTACTCATTGATATTAAAAATAGTATAATTAAGAAATTCGAAGGGTTTAATTCGGCAATAATGACAGGTGCTAAAACAATTTCATTTAACCCAAATTCAAACTTATTCATGATAATTTCAAACAATCACGTAAATGGAAAAAATAATCCAATTTTTATGCGTGAGCAAGATTTTTTATCTGATAATATTAGAGTATTTGATTTACTAAAAACTACAAATAATAGCTATAAATTTTTATTTGTTTTGGGCTTAATTCCATTCATTATATTTTTAATTTTTCTAAAGAAAACTAAAAATTTTAAAGACGAAATTTTAAGACAAAGGGACAACATAAGACAACAACTTAGCATATACGAAAACCGTATTTTAGATGAATTGTTAGAGGATGAAAATTCTAGTTTAGAAAATCCTTACATTTTGAGTTTTTATGAGCCAAATATGTCCTATGAGTCAAAGACAAAAAAACTAAGAATAAGTTTAAAAAAAATGAATAGGGTTATTTCAGAAAACATTAAATCATCAAAAGATGTGATTGTTAAAGAAAATAGCAGCCACGACAAAAGAATTCGAATTATACGATTAAAGTAAAATAAATCTGTAGAGATTATCATGTAGTTTTGTATGCTTATGCTAGATTTTTTGGTGTTTTTTCTGCACAGTTGCCAAATGGTTGTCAAAAAAGAAACCGCAAAACCTTTTTTTATAAGGTAATGCGGTTCTCTGTGTACTGAAGACGGGACTTGAACCCGTACGGCCTAATGGCCATTGGATTTTAAGTCCAACGTGTCTACCAATTCCACCACTTCAGCATTAAGACTTAAAAATTCTGAGCGAAAGACGGGATTTGAACCCGCGACCCCCACCTTGGCAAGGTGATGCTCTACCCCTGAGCTACTTTCGCAATTTATAAGAACGTCCCTTTGACAAACAAAGGGGATGCAAATTTAATACATTTCTGAAAATACCAAAGTTTTTTTTGGCTTTTCATTATTTCTTTTTTGTAAGCATACGCTTAATTTCATTCAACTTCATCAAGGCCTCAACAGGCGTCAATCGATCAATATCTGTATCCAAAATGTCGGTTTTTAATTCTTCCAATAATGGGTCATCTAAATTGAAAAAACTCAATTGCATGTCAGAATTCAAATCTTTGACTTTGGCGGTTAGTTCGTCTCCAGAATGTGATTTTTCAAGTTGTTTTAATATTTTCTTCGAACGCTGTAACACCGCCTGTGGCATTCCTGCCATTTTTGCGACATGAATTCCAAAACTATGCTGACTTCCACCAGCA